>NZ_QRMC01000002.1:0-98573 GCF_003472525.1 Collinsella sp. AM10-26 | reverse complement strand
GGCCCCGCCTCTTTTCGTATCGAGAATGCGTTACAGCTCGCAGACGTTCTGCGCGCGGCCCTCAACATAGGCGAGGACGTTGTCGAACTCGATCTTGGCGCGGCGCTGCATGGCCTCGTGCGTAAGGAAGCCAACATGCGGCGTGAAGATGCAGTTCTTGGCGTTGACAAGGGCGTAGCCGGCAGGAATCGGCGGCTCCATGTCGAAGACGTCGATACCGGCACCGGCGAGCTTGTCATCGTTGAGCGCCTGGGCCAGGGCATCGTTGTCCACGATGGCGCCGCGAGCACAGTTGATAAAGACGGCGCCGTCCTTCATCTGAGCGAACTGCTCGGCACCAAAGCTCTTGCGCGTGGCGTCGTTATTGGGCAGGTGCAGGCTCACGATATCGGACTCGGCAAGCAGCTGCTCGAGCGAGACCTGCTCGATACCGGCCTCGGCCGCCTCGGGATGCTCGTGGCGGGCATAGCCCAGCACGCGGGCTCCAAAGGCCTTAAAGAGGCGACCCGTGGCGCAGCCGATCTTGCCGCAGCCCACGATGCCTACGGTCTTGCCGCAGATCTCGGTGCCCACAAGACCGGCGCTCGTCTGGCCGGCGCGAACGGCGGCATCGGCAGCACCCACCTTGCGCAGTACATCGATGGTAAGGCCAAGGGTAAGCTCGGCCACGCTCACGTCGGAGTAGCCGGCACAGTTGCGCACCTCAACACCGCGCTCGCGGCAGGCGGAAAGCCCCACGTGATCGATGCCGGTAAAGGCGACGGCGATCATCTTGAGTGCGTCGGCGCCGGCGACAACCTCGGCAGGGTAGGGGTTGTTGGCGATCATGACAACCTCGGCGCCCTCGCTACGGCGTGCGAGCTCTGCCGGATCGGTCGTCTTGGTGTCAAAGTAGACAAACTCGTGGCCAGCTTCCTTGAGCGGTGTGGCAAGCTCGTCGATGGTCTGCGTGGGTACTCCCAGCGGCTCGAGCAGTGCAATTTTCATAATGCGGTCCTTTCGTTGTTAGCCGAGTACTTCGGATAGGTAGGCAAGGGCGGCTTGGTAAGTTTCGCGCCCTACGGGATTGGCAGTGTCGCGGTCAAAGTCGTGTTCCAGATAGTACACCTGGTGCATCTGGCGCTGTTTGGCGGCGCGCATGAGCGACTTGGACTGCTTGAGGGGAACATCGTTGTCTCCGGTGCTGGCGGTAATAAAGACGGGCGGCAGACGCTCGAGATCCTCGCGCGTCTGCGACAGCGCTGCAGCGTTGTTCTCGTCCACGCCCAGCATGCGCCCCCAAGATCCCTGCTGGCGCGCATGCACATACAGGGAAAACCTCGTGGCCTTGGGGCCCTCAAACACCAAGGAGCCAGAAGGTCCCGTAAGCGCGTTAACCGTTGCGGTGTCTACGGCGGGCATGGCCGCGTAATGGGCGCTCGGTGTGCTTACAAACGGGTCCTCAAGGTTCCAGTAGCCATAGAAGTCCCAGATGGCGGCAGGCTGCTGCAAATCGGGGCGTTTGGAGGCAAGCTCTGCTGCCATCTTGAGCGCCAAATAGCCTCCTGCCGAGCGTCCAAAGAGCACGTAACGGTCGCAGCCAAGCTCGGCAAGCTCGTGCTCGATTAGCTGGCTAAGTGCCTGGAACGAAAGCTCTACGGAGCACTCGAGCGGCCACTCGGGCGCGAGGGGATAGTCGACGGCCACCAGCGTATAGCCGGCGGCGGTGATCATATCGATATAGGGCTCCGGCAGGTCGCCACGCTCGCCATACAAAAAGCCGCCGCCGTGGTAGTAGACGATGGCGCAGCCATTGGAAAATCCCTCAATCGCATGAACCGTTGCCGGAACCTTGATCTTGCCGGCGCAAATCTCAAGTTCCATTTAGTTCTCCTTATCGAGCAGACGGAAGATGCGCGAGCCCAGTGCAATCTGCAAACGATCGTCGGGGTTGTGGAAATCGAGGCCGGTCGTCTTTTGGATGCGCTCGGAGCGGTAGCGGATCGTCTTGGGGTGCATAAAGAGCTGGCGGGCCGTTTCCTGGTAGTTAAGGTTGTTCTCGCACAGGACCGAGGCGGTCTCAAAGAACTCAAAGCTGCGGTCGTGGAGCTCGCGCACGCGCGGGTCGATAAAGCGCGTGAGCTCGGTGGCGTCGGTTACCTGCATAAAGAGCTTGTAGATGCCCAGATCCTCAAAGCGCATGATGCGGCCGTGATACTGCTCGCCGTCAAAGAAGCGCTCGATTTCGGTGACCTCGCGCATCAGGTCGGGCAGGTTCGACGACGTTCCAAGCGACGAGATAGCGCCCAAGTACGAAAACGCTGGCAGCGCCGGCACCATGGCGACATCTTTCATAATCGTCTTGATATCAGTCGAATCGTAGCGGGCCTGGGGCGATTTGACGTTATGCAAAAAGACGATCGAATCGTTCATCTCCAGGTAGGCGGTCTCGGGATAGAGCATCTTGAGGCGGCGACGCGCCATAATCAAGATATCGCTGCGACGATCGATGGCATTGGGGTCGTCGAGATTGACCTTGAGCATCAGGGCTTCGTAATGGGGGAAGGCACCAATGCCCAGCGACTGCAGGCTGTTCATGACGCGTTCGGGGTCGAGCGAAGGCTCGGTGAGCAGCTCGCGCATCACATTGTTGTTCTGGAAGAAGATCTTACGATCGAGGGCGTTTTGCTTAAGGATTTCCATCTGTAGCAGCGAGACGACGTTTTCGACCGCCATGATGTCGAGCGGGGAAAGGCGCGCGACCTTAACGTGCAAGATCAGGTAGTAAATCTGGTCATCGGAGCTGGGGATGAGCACCGCGGTCGCATGGCGCGTGAGCTCTGGATAAGTGAGCTCGGCGTCAAAGTAGTGATGGCTGCGGTACTGGTTTTCGTCGAACTCCGTCAAGCGCGGCATGGTAAAGCGCGAGAGTTCTTGGCTCGTGGTGGTGCGGCGATCCTTGGTGCTGTCGAAAAACGTGATATCGGCATGGATGAGGCCGCGCAGCTTGAGCAGAATCTCAAGCACGGTAGGCTCGCGCAGGGCCAGGTCCATGGTTTGACGGTGCAAGTCGTAAAAACGGTTGAGCAGTGTCAGGTTGGAGTCAAGGAAGTTGCCGAGCACGTCGAGCAGCAGGCCCTCGTACTTGGTGTCGGCGGGAATCTGAATGAGCGGAAGATCGTGCTTGTCGCAAAGCTTGACGATCTGAGCAGGCGCCTTAGCCAAAAGGCGCTCGGGCTTAAAGACAATCGCCCCGATGCCAAGCTCATCTGCTTTATCAAAGAAGAAGGTGAGCCCGTCAGCGGAGAGGTTCTCAAAGGCATAGAAGCTCGTGATGAGCATCTGGCCGGATTTGCCCCACGACTCGATATCGG
The DNA here is from genome assembly GCF_003472525.1 of Collinsella sp. AM10-26. Classification (NCBI taxonomy): domain Bacteria; kingdom Bacillati; phylum Actinomycetota; class Coriobacteriia; order Coriobacteriales; family Coriobacteriaceae; genus Collinsella; species Collinsella sp. AM10-26. The sequence continues at coordinate 95,220 of NZ_QRMC01000002.1, read as the reverse complement.
GAGCCTCGACGATCATGGCAGTGGAGACCTCGCGATCCAGGCCCGCACGGCCGGCGATGACGGTGGCGCCCTCGAAGGAGGGAAGCAGCAGTGCGTCTGATACGTTCATGAGGGCTCCTTTGCGGTCGCATGTGACAGGGAGACAGTCCATTGTCACATCAGATGGTAGTGCAAAAGCGCCCCGTGGCGCACGTGGCGCCGCGGGGCAGGTTGAAGACGGGTAGGGCACCTCACACGTGGTTAGGAGAGAGAGGAGAGGAGTACCCCGAAACCCAGGAGTGATTTAGAGACGGACGTCGCGGTTGCAGTCCTTGCTGTAGATGTAGGCGAAGTCCTCGTCGCGGCCGATACCGTAGGCGGCCTGCGGGCAGTAAGCGCCCATGTAGAGGTAATCACCCTTCTTGACGGGCAGCCACTGGTCCTCGAGCACATACATGCCCTCGCCGGAGAAGATGTAGGCGCCGTGCTCCTGGAAGTGGGTCTCCACGTAGCCGTGGCAAGCGCCCGGCTTAAAGGCCAGGATGTGGATGTTCATGTCAAAGCCAAGATCGGTGGCGCTGGGCAGGAAGTCGCAGCACTTGACGTCGGTCATGTCCTCGTAGTCGACCCACTCCAGATCGTTGGAGTTGCCGATCACGGTGTGAGCCTCGTGGCCCTCGATGCGGTCGTAGAGACGCTTGTACATAAAGCCGTGAGCGTCGCCATCACCCTTGTTCTCAAAGAAGATCTTCTTGCCCTCGGGGACGAAGATGTAGCCGCCGTCGGTAACGGTCTGGGTGGTCTCGCCATCGGAAACCTCGACGGTGCCGTCGAAGAAGTAGATGAAGAGCTCCTCGCCCGGCTGGCCCCAGCCCTGGGTGTTCTTGCCGCCCTCATGCACGGTCAGCAGGTAGTCGGCGAAGGTGCCGCCGAGCTTGGGCGAACCCAGGATGGTGACGTCGCAGTTCTCGAAGCCGGGGATGACGTTCTTAACGCAGCCGTCGGGCTCGATGACGGCCCAGTTGCGCTTGACGACGGAGCGGTTCTGCAGAATGTCGTCGCGATAGCCAGTGTTGTCGTTACGGTAGCCCATGATTGTTTCCTTTCTTTTGGGCGGTATAGGTAAATGGTGAGAAGTGCGTGCGGGCGGGCTTTGCGCTGCCCGCACGGGGATAGTCGGGGTTGGGTGAGCCTTAAGCGGCCTGCTCGGCCTTGGCGGCCTTGGCCTTCGTCATCCTGTCAACCAGGAAGAACAGGAGCGTGCCGACCAGGATGATGGCAACTGCCAGGTAGAAGCCCAGAATCTTGGATCCGGTGGCGTCGGAGATGGCTCCAGTCACGGCAGGAGCGATAACCGAGGACGTCATGCCAAAGAAGTTGAACACGCCGTACATGGTTGCCACCGATCCGCCCGAGGCGAAGCCCGAAAGCCACGCGATGATAATGGGCTCGACGGCGAGCTTGCCAAAGAAGCCATAGGCCACGATGCCGATGATGAGGAGCGTCTGGTCGCCGGTGTTGATCATAAAGGTGAGCATGGCGGCGGCGATGAGCTCGAGCGCGATGATGATGGTCACCTTGCGCTCGGGGAGCTTGTCGGCCAGGCGGCTAAAGAGCAGAGCGCCGGGGATGGCGGCGAAGAACACGAGCGAGCTCGCGATGCCGATTGCCGTGCCCTCGAAGCCACGCTCGGTCTCGAGGAAGTTGGGCAACCAGGTGTCGATGAGGTAGTACGCATACATGGTGGAGAAGTACAGCACGTACGCAGCGATCATCTGCGGCTTAAAGAGGGCCTTGATGTCGGTCTTGCCGGTCGCGGCAGGGGCGCCTTCGGTCTGATGAGCGGCGGCCTCCTTGCTCGAGCGAACGGTGCGGCTAAAGACGAACACCATAACGAGGGCGAGCACCAAGGCAATGATGGTCATGGTCTGCCAGGGGAGGGCGCCGGAGCCCACGAGCGCAGAAGCGCTGATGAGGCCCAGGCCCGAGCCGATGGCCATGCCGGAGTTGACGATGGCGGTGGAAAGGCTCTTGCGCTCGGCCGGAACATTTTCGGCCGTGAGCGAGTAGGCGCAGCCGTAGAACGTTCCGCAACCAAGGCCCGCGAGAACCGATCCTGCATAGAGGACGGGAAGGGTGGTTGAGGCGCTTACGACGGCGGCGCCGATGGCAAAGAGCGTAAATCCGGGAAGGATGACGCGCTTTTGTCCAAAACGGTCAACAAGCAGACCGGAAGGGATCTGCATGATGACGTAACCGAGAAAGTAAAAGCTCGAGATACTGCCGAGGGCTGCGTCGGATGCTCCGCCAAAGTACTCAGAGAGAACGGAATAAACCGGCGTGAGGGCGCAGCGGTAAATCCAGATGACGATCCATCCTGCGGTGAGGATGGCGACGATGCGCTTCCAGTACGTGTCTTGCTTTTGCTGCACGCTGTTGGTCATGGGATGAAACCCCTTACGGTCGATGGAACAGGTGAAGGGCCCGACACTCAAAGGTGAGCGGGCCCCGTTTTAAAGCGTGTGGGCGCTATTTGACAAACTTGCCGGGGAAGTCCTTGCAGACGCCCTCGCCCTTTGCATAGGTGGTCTCGCCGCGAAGGATGGTGCGGGCGACCTGGCAGCCGATGGTACGGCCGATATACGGCGTGATCTTGTTCTTGTACTCAAGATCCTCAGCCTGCAGCGTGTAGGGGCTGTTGGGCTCGATCAGGCAGAAGTCGGCGTCCTTGCCAACCTCGATGCGACCCTTGTCGGCCAGGCCAAAGCGGTCGGCGACGTTGGTGGACATGACCTTGGCGAACAGAGCGGCGCTCATACCGCGCTTCTGGACCATCTCATCGTACATGACATCCATGCAGTTCTGGATGCCGGAGATGCCGCCCCAGGCGTCAAAGGCGTTCTCGGGAGCCTTGAGGTCGGGCGTGCAGGGAGAGTGGTCGGAGACGACCATGGAGATGGCGCCGTCGGCGAGCAGCTTCCACAGGGCGTCCTGCTGGGCCTTGTCGCGGATCGGGGGAGAGCACTTGGTGATGTTGCCGATGGCGTCGAGCTCGTCGGTCGTGAAGTACAGGTAGTGCGGGCAGGTCTCGCAGGTGATGTCGTAGCCCTCCTGCTGAGCGGCGATAACCTCGGCCACGGCCTCCTTGCAGGTGCAGTGACAGATGTTGACGCGGCAGCCGGTCTGCTTGGCAAAGAAGATCACGCGACGGACAGCCTCGGCCTCGGTGAACGGGGGACGGGTGGCAACGTAGTCAGAGACCTTGCCCTTACCAGCGGCCTTGGCGAGTGCGCCGAGCTTGTTGGTGATGGGGGCGTTCTCGCAGTGAACGTCGAGCACCTTGCCGGTCTTGGCGATCTGGCGCATGCCCTCCCACAGCGAGTAGTCGTCGACGTCCTCAAAGTCGCCGTTGTCGGGGATGGTGCGGTCGCCGCAGCTGGCGACGAATGCCTTGTAGCCCACGACGCCACCGTCGGCGAGCTCCTGAATGCCGCCGTCGAGGTTGTAGGGGGTCAGGCCGCCCAGGGAAGCGACATCGACGCGGAGCTTACCGGCGCCGGCGGCCTCCTTGATAGCGAGGCGCTCGCCGTTGGTGGTGGCGGGAACCTGGTTGAGGGGCATCTCGACGATAGAGGTGATGCCGCCCTTGGCGCACGCGGCGGTGCCGGTGAGGTAGCCCTCCCAGCCGTCGCGATAACCGCCGCCGGGGTCGGTGATGTGAGCGTGACCGTCGATCATGCCCGGGCTCACAACGAGGCCGGTGGCATCGATGGTCTCGGTGCCCTCAAGATCGGCGCCGATAGCGGCGATCTTGCCATCGGTTACGGCGACGTCGGTTACGGTCTCGCCGTCTTCGAGGATGACGGTACCGCCTTTAATTACGAGGTCGTACATTGTTCCTCCCTTAGGTAGGGTGTCTGCATTCTTAACAGACGTTGTGGAAAGGACCTTTACAGGGATGCGTTGTTTGCGCGCCAGCAACGCATCCCTGGCGAGGTTGAAGATGGGGTGGAGCGGATGCTCCTGCAGGTGGAGGCCTGCGCGGTTGGTTTACTTGGCCTCGACGTTAGCCTGAGACGAGGAGAACTTGCGGATGGCGAGGTAGATTACGAAGGCCGAGATGGAGCCTGCGAACCAAGACACGCCGGAGATAAACGAGAGTGCGGGGATAAACTGGCCCGAGAGCGAGATAACGAGCGCCGCGATGGTCGCGATGTAGGCCGGAACGTTGACGCCCTGATAGGGGTTGGACTTGTCCTGGTCGTTCATGTCCATGTAGAGCGCGTCGAGGTCGATCTGACGATTGGCGACAAAGTAGTAGTGGGCGATCATGACGCCGGCGACGGGGCCGAGTACAGCGCCGATGGTGTTCAGGAACAGATAGATGGAGCTGGAGTTTTCCATGAGCTTCCAGGGCATGATGGCAAAGCTGATGACGCTTGCGATCACAACGCCGCTACGATAGGTGAGCTTCTTGGGGAACAGGGCTGCCAGCTGGTAGCCAGCCGGGATGATGTTGCCCGTGGCGTTGGTGGAGATGGTGGTGAGCAAAAAGACTCCCGTGGCGCAGACGACGAGGGGGACGGAATCCCAAGAGTCGATGACCGTGGTGATGTCCCAGTGCTGGGTGCCGGTGGCAAGCGAGGCACCGATAAGGATGACGACGCTGCAGAAGGCAAAGACCACGTAGGCGACAAGCAGGGAGAGGGTCTGACCGCGACGCTGGGTAGCGGTGGACGTGGCGTTCTGCGTAAAGTCGGAGACGCTGGCACCCGGAGCTGCCCAAACGGCGATGACGGAGTTCAGGATCATCAAGAAGACGAACACGGGGTTGAAGTCCTCGGCTGCCTGGGGACTAAAGGCAAGGATGTTGCCCAGACCGCCGGCAGCACTGATTGCCCAGACGGTCATGCCGATGACGACGACGTAGATGAGCGGAGAGAGGACAGCGGTGAACTTGTTGAGGATTCCGCCGCCGCCCAGGCCGATGGCCACGTTGAGGACCCAAAAGATGGTAAATGAGATGAGCTGCGGGATGCCGATACCCAGGATTTGAGCGCCGTCACCGATCTCTAGGAAACCGGGGAAGATCTTGCCCAGGATAATGGTGAGTGCCAGCGAGCCGGTGTAGGTCTGAAGACCGAACCAGGCGATGGCGGCGACGCAGCCACGCAGAAAGCCGGGGAGCTTAGCGCCCAGGTTGCCATAGGTCGAACGCAGGTGCATGGCAAAGGGGATGCCGTACTTTGATCCGGCCTCGCCGTTGATTACCATGAAGGCGGCAACCAGAACAGCGCTTACCACAAGGGCGAACATAACGTTGATGGGGGAGAGACCAAGGAAGAGGAATCCGCCCACCGCAGCGTAGTTGGGGATGTTGTGGACGGAGCCCATCCACAGGGTGAAGTAGTTCTTGACCCCCATGTTGCGCTTTTCGGCGGTCTTGGGGAGCATGTCGTCGTTGTAGCCGCGGGCGCGGTAACGCTCGACTTCCTCGTCGGTTACCTGGTAATCGACGGATTGAGGGTTAGGCATGATGCCTCCCTTCGTAAGGGCTGATAGCCGCTAGTAGGCAAGGTTGTAGAGGGCGGCGCCGAGCATGTCGATGCCGGCCTTGAGGTCTTCGCCCTCGGTATACTCGGCTGGGTTATGGCTGATGCCCTTAACGCTCGGGACAAACAACATGCCGGTCGGAACATGCGGGGCGATAACCTGGGAATCGTGGCCGGCACCGGAGTGCATCATGCGATAGTTGGCACCGGAGTCCTTAGCGACCTGCTCGATCTTGGTGACGAGCTCGGCGTTCATGGGAACGGGGTCCTCGTCCATCCAGCGGTCGATCTCGATCTCCACACCATGCTCGGCAGCGATGCGGGCCATATCGGCCTCGATCTCCTCGGAGAAGCGGACGAGCGTGTCCTTGTCGGTGTGACGGCAGTCCATGGTGAACATGGCATCGCCGGGAACGACGTTGACGGTGTTGGGGGTAACCTCAATATGACCGAAGGTGAGTACCAGCGGATCGCCCTCGGCATTAGCCTTGGCGATGGACTCGGTCACAATCTGGGAGAAGACCTGGATCACGTCGTGGCGATAGCACATACGAGTGGTGCCGGCGTGATTGGCCTCGCCGTGCAGGCGGATGTTGTAGCGACGCTGGCCGGTGATGGCGGTGACGACGCCCACCTTCTTGCCTTCCATCTCGAGGGTGTTGCCCTGCTCGATGTGGAGCTCCAGGAATGCCTTGACGTTGTCGAGCGGACTCGTGTGGGCGGTGCGAACGCCAAAGCCGCAGTTCTTCATGGCCTCGGTAAAGGTAACGCCGTCGTTATCGGCAACGCCTTCGAGCGCGGACTCGGGAACGGTGCCGACCATGTTCTTGCTGCCCCAGAAGACGAAGGGGAAGCGGCTGCCCTCTTCCTCGGCCATAGAGATGACGCGAAGGGACTTCTTGGGGGCGCCGTGGGTCTCGACCAGATCCTTGATGGCAAGGTAGCCACCGAAGATGCCGAGGGCGCCATCGAGCTTGCCGCCGTGAACGACGGTGTCGACGTGGCTACCGCAGGCGATGACATCATCCGTGCCGTCGGTACCGGGGTAGGTGCCCACAAGGTTTCCGACCTCGTCGAACTCGGCCACCATGCCCATATCCTCAAACTTCTGCTTGAGGGCGAGCTGGGCATCGAGCCATTCGGGCGTAAAGAGCAGGCGGGTCATGCCACCGGTCTCATCGGTACCGAAGGATGCGAGCCAGTCGCGAACCGATTCCACTTCTTGTACGGAGGTGCTCATATCTACACTCCTTATAAATTGGTTGAGGATCGGCGAGGCGTGTGGTGCAACGTCGATTCCGTGCGTTGGCTTACACAATACTGACTAAGGAAATCACCAACAATGTCCACTGTGGATAAAGTCGAGTCCAAATCGCTAGACACTCAAGATAATGAATGGAACCTTGGTGCATGGTTTACTGTCATCAGACGCTCGTTGCCGTTACGGCCTACAGCGTGACGGTACACCCACCGAGACATACAGATACAGAAAGTCGGCGATGCAGATGCTTTATACGGTTGTAAAGCAAAACTCGTATCAGGACTCCATCAACCTGATGCTGCTCACCAATAAGATCAACGCCATGCCCGGCGTGGTCCAGAGCCAGATCATGATGGGCACCGATGCCAACAAGGACATCTACGATGCCGCAGGCCTTTTGACGCCCGAGGCCGCCGCTGCCAACCCCAGCGATATGGTGATCGTCGTCGAGGCCGACGACGAGAAGATCGTGGACGAGGTGCTCTCCGAGACCGAGGCCTTCCTCGATGACCTTTCGGTCAAGAAGGCTGCCGATGGCGGCAACACCACCGCCACCTCCTGGGAGGAGGCCGTGGCGGCGCTTCCCGATGCCAACCTGGCTCTCTTCTCCATCCCCGGCGAGTATGCCGCGCCCGAGCTTGAGCGCGCACTCGACCTGGGCCTCAACGTGTTCTCCTTTACCGATAACGTCGCGCTGGAGGACGAGGTTCGTCTAAAGCAGAAGGCGCACGAGAAGGGCCTGCTCTTTATGGGTCCCGACTGCGGCACCGGCGTGATCAGCTCCGTGCCCGTGGCCTTCACCAACGTGATCAACCCCGGCAACATCGGTATCGTCGGCGCTTCGGGCACCGGCATCCAGGAAGTCACCTGCGCCATCGACCGTATGGGTGGCGGCTGCGTACATGCCATCGGCACCGGCGGCCGCGACCTTAACGCCAAGGTCGGCGCCGTGACCGTTAAGGACGCTATCGTGGCGCTCGAGAACCATGACGCCACCGACGTCATCTGCGTTATCTCCAAGCCGCCCGCGCCCGAGGTCCGCGACGAGGTCATCGACCTGCTCGAGAAGTGCGAGAAGCCGGTCGTCGCGATCTTTATTGGCGAGAAGCCCGAGGCCCATCTGGGTCACGTGCATCTGGCCCACACCCTGGAGGAGTGCGCACAGATCGCCGTGGATCTGGCTGCCGGCCGCGAGGTCAAGGCCAACTACTGCGAGCCCGTCGACGTTACGGTCGCCGAACCCCTCGCCGAGGACAAGACCGTCGTCGGTCTCTACTCCGGTGGCACCCTTGCCGGCGAGGCTGCGATGATGATCACCGAGGCGCTTGAGCTCGGCCACATCATCAAGGAAGACGGCTACATGCTGCGTCACGGCGGCTATGACGTCATCGACCTGGGCGACGACGTGTACACCCAGGGTCGCCCGCACCCCATGATCGACCCCGAGGTCCGCGTCAAGATGATGCGCGAGTACGCCGCCAAGCCCACCACGGGCGTCATCGTCTTCGACTGCGTGCTCGGCTATGGTTGCCATCCCGATATGGCCGCCGAGCTTGCCCCGGTCATCACCGAGTGCATCGAGACCGCCCGTGCCGACGGCCGCGAGCTCCACTTTGTGGGCACCGTTGTGGGCACCAGCCACGATCCGCAGGATTACGACCGCTCCGTCAAGCTGCTGGCCGATGCCGGCGCCGTCATGGAGTCGAGCAACGCCCGCGCCGTTCGTGCCGCGCTTGCCTTCAAGGGTATCGACTACACCGAGGCCGACCGTCCGACCGTCGACTACGCCGTCAAGGACAACTCTCCGCTCCCCGAGCCTTCCGAGGCCATGATGGAGCTCCTCACCACCAAGCCCCGCGTTATCAACGTCGGTGTCGAGAGCTTCGTCGACCCGCTCGTCAAGTACGGCGCCAAGGCCGTCCAGTATGCCTGGAAGCCCATGGCAGGCGGCAACAAGCGCATGATTCATCTTCTGACCGAGCTCTCAAAGCACGACGAGATCGATGAGCAGAACGATCGCATTGTCGAGCGCTTCCGCGCCTCGCAGCCATTTCTGGTGGACGTCCGTCCGGCTAAGGACCTCATCCCCGAGATCAACGGCAAGGTCATCCTCCATGCCGGTCCTCCGATCGAGTACAGCCACATGACCGACCCCATGCAGGGCTCCTGCGTCGGTGCCGTCCTCTTTGAGGAGTGGGCCGACAACGAGGCCGACGCCCGCAAGCTGCTCGAGAGCGGCGAGGTCAAGTTCATTCCGTGCCACCATGTCCACGCCGTGGGCCCCATGGGCGGCATCACCTCGCAGAATATGCCGCTCGTCGTGGTCGAGAACCGCGTTGACGGTACCGTGGGCTACTGCACCATGAACGAGGGCATCGGCAAGGTGCTGCGCTTTGGCGCCTACTCCGAGGAAGTCGTCAATCGCCTGCGCTGGATGCGCGACGTGCTCGGCCCCGTCCTCTCCGCGGCTCTCAAGCTCAAGGAGGGTGGCATTAACCTCAACGTTCTCGTTGCCAAGGCCATTACCATGGGCGACGAGTTCCACCAGCGCAACATCGCTGCTTCCCTGTGCTTCCTTAAGGAGGTCGCACCCCTCATCACCCACATGGAGTGGGACGCCAAGGAGAAGGAAGAGGTCATCCAGTTCCTGGCCGATACCGACCAGTTCTTCCTCAACATCATGATGGCTATGGGCAAGTCCATCGTCGACTACGTCCGCAAGGACCACGAGGGCTGCGTCGTCACCACCATGTGCCGCAACGGCGAGAACTTTGGCGTGCGTATCTCCTCGCTCGGCGACGAGTGGTTCACCGCTCCCGTCAACACGCCCAACGGCCTGTACTTTACCGGCTTTGCCCCCGAGGATGCCAACCCCGATATCGGTGACTCTGCAATCACCGAGACCGTGGGCGTGGGCGCCATGGCTATGATCGCTGCCCCCGGCGTCACCCGCTTCGTCGGTGCCGGCGGCTTTGAGGACGCACTTGCCACCTCCAACGAGATGGAGAAGATCTGCGTCACCCACAACCCCGCTTGGACCATCCCCACGTGGGACTTTAAGGGCACCTGCCAGGCAATTGACATCCGCAAGGTTGTCGCCACCGGCATCACGCCGCTCATCAACACCGGCATTGCCCACAAGAAGGCAGGCGTCGGTCAGATCGGCGCCGGCACCGTGCGCGCCCCGCTCGGCTGCTTTGAGAAGGCACTCGAGGCCTACTGCGCAAGCTTGGGAATCGAGTAACACCATGGCACTCACGGCCGTCCAGATTTCGCCCTATGCGCTCGAGGGGCTCCGCGCTCCCTTGATGGGCCATGTGCACAGCGTGTTCAATACGAGCTTTAATGTCGAGCTCGATGGCGCCCTGGTACACGTGGGGCGCGATGCCGATGCATTCTCGTGCACGAGCATCACCATTCCCGCAGGCGAGATGCCGCTTGTGCTGGACGGCCTTAAACCCGGTCAGGTCGTGACCGTCCGTAACGATTATCTGCGCCTGTACCGTTCCGACGGCACCGTGTCAATCGATTTGCAGGGGGCGGAGCCCGTCAATTGCTCCGTCCCGCCCCTCTTCGATGTCGAATCGGCACGATGGGCACTTTCTTGGTTGGGGGAGCGTCGCTTGCGCGAGCGCTCGGGGCTTCCCCCCAGTGCGGAAACGATGCGGGCGCTCACGGGCCTTCGCGAGGGCACGTCGTCCCGGCGGATCGCCGAGCACGTGCGCTATCTGTGCGGCAGGGGTCTTGGCCTTACGCCCTCGGGAGACGACGTGCTCCTGGGTTATGCCTGCGCTCGCAGCGCTTTTGGCCAAGCTACCGGGCTCGTCGATCTTCTCGCCAAGGAGTCGACAGGGCGCACCACGCCAGTTGCCTGCTCCTATGTCGAGGCGTTTTCTCGCGGCGGCGTGAACCCGGTGTATCGCGATCTGCTGCTCGCGGCTCGCAATCGCGATGCCGCCGCCTTCGGTGACGCTGCGACATCGATCGAGCACATCGGCAGCACGTCGGGCGTCGATGCCCTGCTGGGTCTTTCGATTGGCTTTTCTTACGTGGCGACACATGCGGCGAGTCCCGTGCATACAGCGGCGTAACGATTTGCCTGTTACTGGATTCATCTTTTGATTTGTTTAAAACCCGAGGCAAGCGCCTAGCCTTGCCTCAAGTAGACCATAGGAGGTCAACATGCTCGTCAAGCGCGAAGAACTCAAGACCCTCATGAAGAACAAGTTCATGGCTGCCGGCCTTTCGGAGGAGCACGCCGAGAAGACCGCCGAGGTGCTTACCTGGTCGTCCGAGCGCGGCCTGCACAGCCACGGCGAGGTTCGTGTCGAGTACTACACCGAGCGCATCTCCAAGGGCGGCATTACCACCGATCCCAAGTGGACCTGGACCCAGACCGGCCCCTGCACCGGCATCGTCGACGGTGACAACGGCTGCGGCTATCCCTTCGCTATCCTGGGCCTCGAGAAGGCCATGGAGCTCGCTAAGGAGAACGGCATCGGCGTCGTGGGCGTCAAGCGCGTCTCCCACACCGGCGCTCTGGGCTACTACACCGAGATGGCCGCCAAGAACGACCTGTGCTGCCTCACCATGTGCCAGTCCGACCCCATGGTTATTCCTTACGGCGGCGCTGAGCCCTTCTACGGCACCAACCCCATCGCCTTCGGTGCCCCCACGGCCGACGATCGATTCGTGAACTTCGACATGGCTACCACCGTTCAGGCTTGGGGCAAGATCCTCGACGCCAAGAGCGCCGGTCGTTCCATCCCCGATGACTGGGCGGTCGACGTCGACGGTAACCCCACCACCGACCCGCACCAGGTCAACGCTCTGCGCGCCATCGCCGGCCCCAAGGGCTATGGCCTCATGATGGTCGTCGACATCCTCTCCGGCATCCTGCTGGGCGTGCCGGCCGGCCAGAACGTCTCCTCCATGTACCACGATCTGTCCGAGGGCCGCGAGCTTGGTCACCTGCACATCGTCATCGACCCGAGCCGTTTCTGCGGTCTTGACGAGTTCAAGCAGCATATGTCCAAGACCCTCGACGAGCTGGGCGCCGTCAAGCCTGCTCCCGGCTACGACAAGGTGTACTACCCCGGCGAGCGCGCCCTCATCCGTAAGGCCAAGTGCGACGCTGCCGGCGGTATCGAGATCGTCGACGATATCTACGATTACCTGGTCTCCGACAAGCTGTACATCAACAGCTGGGACCACAAGAACCGCTTCGCCGAGTAGCAGGTTTCTCGGCGCGTCGCCTGTACGGTGCGCCGCTTGATTTCTGGGGCCGGTTCGCTCGATCGGCCCCAGGGTTTCATATGACATCAGTTTTGAAGGAGGCCATCTATGGCTGAGCGTATCGTTATCGCTCTGGGCGGCAACGCCATCCTCACCGACGACCCCACCGCACAAGCCCAGATGAAGGCGCTGGACGCCACGTGTGACTACATCGTGCCGCTCATTGCCGCCGGCGACGAGGTTATCATCACCCACGGCAACGGCCCGCAGGTCGGCAATCTGCTGCTGCAGCAGGAGGCCGCCAACTCCGAGAAGAACCCGGCCATGCCGCTCGACACCTGCGTCGCCATGACTCAGGGCTCCATCGGTTACTGGACTATGCTCGCCATGCGCGGTGCCCTTAAGCGTGCCGGCATCAAGAAGCTCGTTCAGGTGCTCGCCATGACGGCGACCGTGAGCCCGGACGACCCGGCGTTCAAGAACCCCACCAAGCCCATCGGCCCGTTCTATTCCGAGGAGCAGGCTCGCGAGCTTATGGCTGCCAACCCCAACGAGACCTACATCGAGGATGCCGGTCGCGGCTGGCGTCGCGTGGTGCCCTCGCCGGAGCCCATGGAGCTTCCCGGCTGCGCGGGCATCAACGCGCTCGCCGATGCCGGCATCGTGGTCATCTGCACCGGTGGCGGCGGCATCCCCGTGCTCGAGGATGACAAGGGCGTCTATGGTGTCGAGGGTGTTATCGACAAGGACCTTACGGCCGAGAAGATCGCCGAGACCGTCGATGCCGATCACCTGGTGATCTGCACGGGCGTGGACAATGTTTGCGTCGACTTCGGCAAGCCCACGCAGCGCGCGCTTTCGACGATCTCTATCGCCGAGGCTGAGCAGTTCATCGAGGAGGGCCAGTTCCCCGCAGGCTCGATGCTGCCCAAGGTTCGCGGCTGCATGCGCTTTGTGCAGTCCGGCGAGGGCCGTCGCGCCACGATCACCTCGCTCGAGTGCCTGGCTAAGCTCAACGAGGGCGCCGGCACCACGATCGTGCGCTAAATACTTGGTACTTACGCAGCTCTGGGAGGCACGGGCAGCGTTTGTATAGATGGGGCACCTGCGACAGGCTGACAGTCGCAGGTGCTTTTTTGTGCGATGGTGCTGGGTTTTGTCTGCTCGGCTCCTTCAATAAAAGGGGGCGGGCCATCGATGTGGCCTGCCCCCTTTTGCGTGGTTGATTTGTGCTGGTGGCCGCTACGCTGCGTAGACGGCCTCGGCGGCGGCGACGCCGGCCGTGATGTCCACCTGTACGCCGGCATCGAGCAGGGCCGAGCCCAGGGCGAGCAGCGTGGTCATGATGCAGTCCTTGCGGGCGTTGCAGCCCATGACGCCCACGCGCCAGATGTGACCCTTGAGCGGGCCGAAGGAGCTGGCGATCTCGACGGCGTAGTTCTCGAGCAGCGCGGCGCGCACGGCGTCGGTTGCGCCCTCGGGGATGACGATGCCGATGACGTCATTCATGCGCGTGGACTGGTCGCCGTAGAGCTCAAGGCCCATGCCGGCAACGCCGGCGGCCATGGCGGCGCCGTTCAGACGGTGGCGCTCAATGTCCTCGTCGATGCCCTCCTCGCAGATGAGGCGCAGGGTCTCGTGCGCGGCGTAGAGCATGTGCGTGGCCTCGGTGTGGTGGTTGATGCGGCGCGGGCCCCAGTAATCGACGAGCTGCGGGAAGTCGAAGTAGTTGGAGCGAATGCGCTTCTCGACGGGCAGGACGTCCTCGGGGGAGTCGGCAATGCCCTCCTCGATGGACTTGCGCGCGACCATGGCCTTAAAGGCCTCGGGCGAGACGACGATGGGGGAGATGCCGGCCGGGCCGCCCATGCACTTCTGCATGCCGGCGGTGGCGATATCGATGCCCCACTCGGCGCAGCGCAGGTCGTTGCCGGCGAAGGAGGCGGTGGCGTCGGTCATGAGGAAGGCTCCGGCGGCGTGGCAGATGTCGCCCAGGCCCTCGAGCGGCTGCAGCATGGTGGTCGAGGTGTCGCCCGCGACGGTGCAGACGAGCTTGGGCTGCACCTCGTCGATGGCTGCCTTGATCTCGGCGAGCTCAAAGACGTGACCCCACTCCTTGGTGATGACGGTGACGTCGCCGCCCACACGCGTGGCGATCTCGGCCAGCAGCGAGCCAAAGCGGCCGGCGGAGCAGACGAGCACCTTGTCGCCGGGGGCGATGATGGAAACGAGCGCGCACTCGATGGCGGCACGCGAGGAACCATCGACCATCAGGGCCTCATAACCGGGGGCCTTAAAGGTGTAGCGCAGCATGTCCTGCACCTCGCCCATGATCTTGAGCATGTAAGGGTCGAACTGGCCCACGGTGGGCGTGGCCATCGCCGAGAGGATGCGCGGGTCGACGGTGGTGGGGCCGGGCGCCATGAGCAGGCGGTGCGGCGGGTTGATGCGCTCGATATGGCGCACATCGGTTGCGGTCTGGTCCATAATCTGTCTCCCAAGATTTAGGTATGTTGACGTCAAAAGGTTAGAGCAAGACAAGGTGCAAGATACGATAAGAAGTTATGTCGAAATTTATCCAGGTGAGCAATTGACAGACGGGAATCTTGTTGGGTCGAACGGTTTTCGCTTTTAGTTTCCGCCGGTTTCCGCAAAAGATACTCTGCATGTATTTTGGCCGACGTGTGAGCTGTTAGCGTATCATTATCTATCGCTTGTTTGCACTGCTCAGGGAGGGGCCGCGCATGGCGCAGGAACACGATCTGTTTGATGACATTATCGAGATCAGCAAGGGTTTCGACTTTCTTAAAAACCCGCTTGGCGGTGTGACCGACGCGCTCGATCCGTCGGCTCCGCAGTGGAATCCTGCTGACTACAAGGAGCGCCCGCGCGGTAACACCATACCGTGCCTGGCTTGCAAAAACGAAAAGAGCGGCTGTACCGCGTGCATGGACGTGTGCCCGGTGGACGCCATCGAGGTCGAGGAAGACGCCATCGAGATCCTCGACTCCTGCCGCAAGTGCGGCCTGTGCGCCGCCGCCTGCCCGACCGAGGCGATTATCTCGCCGCGCCTGGCGCCCAAAAACCTGTATGACGACATTGTCTCGGCGGCCACGAGCCACGAGACCGCCTACGTTACCTGCACGCGTGCCCTTAAGCGCATGCCGCGCGAGAATGAGGTCGTCGTTGCCTGCGTGGGCGATATTACGGCCGAGACTTGGTTCTCGGTACTGGCCGACTATCCCAACGTGAGCGTGTATCTGCCGCTGGGCGTGTGCGATAAATGCCGCAACACCGGTGGCGAGGACATGCTGGGCGAGGCGATTGCGAAGGCCGAGGAATGGGCCGGTACGGGTATGGGCCTAGAGGTCGATCCCAAGAGCCTCAAGTGCCATAAGCGTCGCGAGTACGAGCGCAAGGAGTACATGGATAAGATTGCCCGTACCACGGGCCTGACCGTGACCAAACTCAATCCGGCGACGGCGGCACTGGCTTCGGTGACGCAGAAGCTCAAAGCCCATCGCCATCAGATCACCCAGCTGGAGCGCACACTCAACACCATGTGCGGTACCACAACGACCAAGCGTCGCCGCTCGCTCACACACGGACGACAGCTGGTGCTCTCGACGCTGCAAAACCACCCCGAGCTTGCCCAGAACATGCAGGTGAGCACGCCGGAGTGCGATTTTGACAAGTGCACGTCGTGCGGCGAGTGCGTTAACGCGTGCCCCACGTCCGCCTGCGATTTGGTGGGAAGCGGTCGCTTTGCACTGGAGTCCACGTATTGTTTGGGTTGTGGCGCCTGTGTCAAGGTTTGTCCCGAACATGCGCTCAAGCTGGTCGAGCACGATGCGTCCAACTTGGTTGTCGTCGACCCCGAAGCCGAGGAAAAGGCCGCTCAGAAGGCCAAGGCCCACGAGGAGGCAGAGAAGGTCAAGGCCGAGGCAAAGGCCAAGCTTGACAAGATGCTCGATCAGGTGGAAAAGCTCGCAGACTAGTCAGCGACCCCTATCTCTGCTTCATTTGCGCCGCCGCGGTGTCCGGATTCGCCCGGATGCTGCGGCGGCGCTATACTTATGAAGTTTGAAGTACCTGTACCAAAAGGAGCTGTCGTGTCCCTTTCCATCGGTATCGTGGGCCTGCCCAACGTGGGCAAGTCGACGTTGTTCACCGCGCTTACCAAAAAGACCGGCCTTGCCGCCAACTACCCGTTTGCCACGATCGACCCCAACGTGGGTATCGTCGATGTGCCCGATAGCCGCCTGCAAAAGCTCGCCGACATCGTTAACCCCGGCCGCATTGTGCCGGCTACGGTCGAGTTTGTCGACATCGCTGGCCTGGTGAAGGGTGCCAACGAGGGCGAGGGCCTGGGCAACCAGTTCTTGGCCAACATTCGCGAGACCGACGCCATCTGTGAGGTCGTGCGCTACTTTAAGGATCCCAACGTCATGCGCGAGGTGGGCCGCACGGGCGAGTTCGTCGACCCCGCCGGTGACGCCGATACCATCATGACCGAGCTCATCCTGGCCGACATGGGCACGCTCGAGAAGCAGCTGCCTAAGCTCGAGAAGGAGGCCAAGCGCGACAAGGAGCTCATGCCCAAGTTTGAGGTCGCCAAGCGCCTGCTTGCCTGGCTCAACGAGGGCAAGCGCGCCGCATCCATGGAGATGACCGACGAGGAGCGCGCCGCTGCCAAGGGCCTGTTCCTGCTCACCATGAAGCCCATCCTGTATGTGGCCAACGTGGACGAGGATATGCTCAACGACGACCTGGCGCCCATCGATGGTGTCAAGCCACTGCCCATCTGCGCCAAGATCGAGGCTGAGCTTTCCGAGCTCGATCCCGAGGATGCGGCCGACTACCTGGAGAGCTTGGGCCTGGAGCAGCCCGGTCTGGACGTGCTCGCGCAGGCCGCCTACAAGCTGCTTGGCCTGCAGTCGTTCTTTACGGCTGGCGAGATGGAGGTCAAGGCTTGGACGGTGCGTCAGGGTGCGACCGCTCCGCAGGCTGCCGGTGTCATCCATACCGACTTTGAGCGCGGCTTTATTAAGGCCGAGGTCATTGGCTATGACGACTACATCGAGCTCGGCGGTGAGCAGGGCGCCAAGGCCGCCGGCAAACTGCGTATTGAGGGCAAGGACTATGTCATGGCCGATGGCGACGTCGTGCACTTCCGCTTTAACGTGTAAGGACGACGCATATGTTTAAGTATGGCAAAAAAGCTGGCTACATGGGTATTGCTCTGCTCGTACTTGCGGTGATTCCGCTGGTGGTCGCAGCGTGTGTTATCCCCAACATTGGTCCCGAGGTGGCAACGAAGTTTAACGCAGCCGGCGAGGTGACGCGCTGGGGCAAGAGCTACGAGTTGCTGGCACTGCCGGTGCTCAACCTACTGCTGAGCGTGGCGACGTACTTTACGGCAGGACGCCAGGCTAAAAACAATGATGACTCCGCCGCCATGGCGCGCATCGTGTGCGAGCGCTACCTGCGAAACGGCTGCATCACGGGTGTGTTTCTCAACGTAATCAACGTCTACTTTATGTACTCGGCGATTACCGGAACGGGCTTTGGCTTTGGTTTCTAACTTGTTCTTCTAGGCAACGAGCCTGCACGCATATTCAATGGCTGCTGCGAGGCCGCCGCTCGATCGTGGTTTAAAGACCATATCGGCGGCGGCCTCGTTTTCGTATCCGGCGCCGCGAAGGGTGAGCGCGGTACCGGCTTCTAGGAGAAGGGGCAGACCGCGTTGGCTGGTTGTGATTACGGCAGCCTGATTGAGCGAGCAGCTGTGCGCTTGGCATTGGATGGCAAGTTCGCCTTGCGCCGGGCAAGGGACCAGAACGGCGGCGACGCGACTTGATAGCAATGCAAATGCTGTGCGCTCATCGGGCGAAAGACATTCTGCTTCAACGACGACGAGCTTGGGCGGTGCGCTGTTTGTGCGAAGCGTGGCTCGGTACGTGCGGACCGAAGAACCCGACATAGAAAACTCCTGTGTATTCGGCAAAACGTAAACTATAGTTTACGTTTATGTTCGGCTCCATTTCAAACTCGTCTGCATGGACGAACGTGCTAAACAGATTCTTGGCAGGCGGGTCGAAGAGACGCGCAGGGACCTTGGTATCTCCAAGGTCGATTTTTGTGTGGCAGCAGGAATCAGCCGCCCCTATCTCGACAGAATCGAAGATGGAACGGCAAATTTCACGCTCAAGGTTCTATTTAAGATCGCGCCCGCCCTTGGCATGACGGTGTCAGAGCTTCTCGAGGGTATCGAATAGGGGATACCCGTCGACAACTGAATTACGCCATCGGGACGCGGTCGTGGTTGACTTGGCTGTAGAACAGGCGCTGAATCTCGGCGGCATCGCGTGACTGGCCGAGTGCCCACATAGTCTTGGCCACGAGCGTCTCGGTGGTCATGTCATCGCCGCGCAGAATGCCCGGATGGTCGGCGTAAGCACGGCCGACCTCGTAAACACCCAGGTCAAGGCCCTCTTCGGGGACTTGCGTGGTCATAACGACGGTGCGGCCCGAATCGACCCAGCGGAAAATTGCCTCTTGGAACGACTCGCCGGACTCGCCGAACTCGGGGATGCCGCCAATGCCAAAGGTCTCCAGAATCACGGCGTCGTAGCTATCGGCCAGAGCGTCCAGAACGCCAGGGTTCACGCCGGGCGTGAGCTTGAGCACAAATACGCGTGGGTCGATGTGGTCGTAGAAGCGCACCGGGTTTTCGCCTTGATGCGTGCCGTGAAGCCCGCTGCGCACGATACGGTCGTTGCGGATATAGGCGATGGGCGGATAGTTGACGCTAATGAACGCGTTAAAGCTCATGGTGCGCTGCTTACGGGCGCGTGTGCCGGCAATGGCGACGCCGCCAAACACGATCGAGACGTCATGCGAGTGCTCGTCGAGCGCATAGAGCAGGCTCTGGTACAGGTTGAGCTTGGCGTCGGTAAAGGGATTGCCCATGGGCTTTTGCGAGCCGGTGAGCACGATGGGCTTGGGGCTGTCCTGAATCAGGTAGGAAAGCGCTGCCGCGGTGTAGCTCATGGTGTCGGTGCCGTGCAGAATCACGAAGCCGTCGTGGTCGGCATAACCCTCGACGATGACGTCGCGGATACGCATCCAGTCACTGGGGCGCATATTGGTGCTGTCGATGTTCATGGGCTGCACGACATTGAACTCGCAAAGACCCGAGATCTCGGGGACGCTCTGGGCGAGCTCCTCACCGGTCAGGGCGGGGGAGAGGCCATTGCCGTCCTCGGTCGATGCGATGGTGCCGCCCGTGGCGATGAGAAGGATGCGCTTCATGCTGGTATTCCTATCGTATTTGCCGCCGCAGAGGCGGAGTCGTTCGGCAGTATTGTGGCACAGGGCGTCCAATGTTCAAACGTATTACATCATCTGTAACGTTTAGTATCACTCCAATTGCCGTCAAATAGGGCCCCGGTCGTGCGTTTGCCGTGCGCTGATGGCTGCGAGGGACGAGAAACCCCATATAACGTGTACACTATGAAAGTTATTTTCGTTCATTCACGCGGGTGGGCACCGGCTCCCCGCCAACAAGAGGGGGAAACCATGGATCAAAAGGCTTCCGCAAAGGTCCTCGTACTCGACTTTGGTGCGCAGTACGGTCAGCTCATTGCCCGTCGCGTCCGCGACCTCAACGTGTATTCCGAGATCGTTCCCTGCGACATCTCGGCCGATGAGATTCGCGAGATGAACGCCTCTGCGCTCATCCTTTCTGGCGGCCCGGCTTCTGTGTATGCCGAGGACGCTCCGTCCATCGATCCTGCCATCTTTGACCTGGGCCTTCCCGTCCTGGGCTTTTGCTACGGCCATCAGATCACGGCCGTGACGCTCGGCGGCAAGGTCGGTCACTCCGAGGTGGGCGAGTACGGCCGCGCTACCATTACGCGCACGGCTGGCGCCAAGCTCTTTAACTCCACGCCCATGGAGCAGACCGTGTGGATGAGCCACCGCGACGCCGTTTCCGAGGTGCCCGAAGGCTTTACCGTCACCGCCAGCACCGACGTGTGCCCGGTTGCCGCCATGGAGTGCGTTGAGCGCAAGATCTTCACTACGCAGTTCCACCCCGAGGTCAAGCATTCCGAGTACGGTCAGCAGCTGCTGAGCAACTTCCTGTTTGAGATCTGCGGCCTGGAGCCCAACTGGAGCATGGACAACCTGGTCGAGACCATGACGGCCGAGTTCCGCGAGAAGGTCGGCGACGACCGCGTGATTCTGGCCCTGTCCGGTGGCGTCGACTCCTCCGTCGTGGCTGCGCTGGGCGCCCGCGCCGTGGGCAAGCAGATGACCTGCGTGTTCATCAACCACGGCCTGCTGCGCAAGGGCGAGCCCGAGCAGGTGGAGGAGGTCTTCACCAAGCAGTTCGACGTCGACTTTATTCACGTCCACGCCGAGGACCGCTATGCCGAACTTCTGGCCGGTGTGACCGAGCCCGAGGAGAAGCGCCGTATCATCGGCACGCAGTTCTGGAAAGAGTTCTTCGCTGTGGCCCAGCAGCTCGAGTGCGATGGCAAGCCGGTCAAGTACCTGGCTCAGGGCACCATCTACCCCGACATCATCGAGTCCGGCGCTCGTAAGACGGGCGGCAAGACGGCCACCATCAAGAGCCATCACAACCTGATCCCGTTCCCCGAGGGCGTGCACTTCGACCTTATCGAGCCGCTCGACCACTTCTTTAAGGACGAGGTCCGCGCACTTGGTCTGGCGCTGGGCCTGCCGGGTCATATCGTGTTCCGCCAGCCTTTCCCGGGCCCGGGTCTGGCCATCCGCATCATCGGTGCGGTCGACAAGGAGAAGCTCGAGATTCTCAAGAATGCCGACGCCATCGTGCGCGAGGAGCTCGATGCTTACAACCAGCGTCTGTTTGAGCAGACCGGCGAGCGCAACTCCGAGCACAGCTGCTGGCAGTATTTCGCGGTCCTGCCCGACATTAAGTCCGTCGGCGTTATGGGCGACGAGCGCACCTATCAGCGCCCGATTATCCTGCGCGCCGTCGAGTCTAGCGACGCCATGACCGCCGACTGGGCCAAGCTGCCCTACGACGTCCTGGCCCGCATCTCCGGCCGCATCGTGGCCGAGGTTCCCGGCGCCAACCGCGTGTGCTACGACATCACGTCCAAGCCGCCCGCGACCATCGAGTGGGAGTAAGGCCATAGTGGTTTACAGGTTATGAAAAACAGCCTCTGACCTGCGGTTTTACTTATTTCTAGCTGGTTGAACAATCGGCCCGTGACAAAGATTTGAACATTTTACAAGCTTCAAATCGGCATCACGGGCCTTTTTCATGACTTCACGGAGTTTCAAAAATCCGCTTTGACCTGCGGTTTTGCGTTTACTCAACTAAGGTGCAAGCCACCCGCAGCTACTCACCACGAATAGTTGCCAAGAAGGCTGGAAGTGCCGTCAATACGCGCTGGTTTTACGATAATCGCAGGTCTGCCCGTGAAGTCGCCATGAAGTCACATTGCTCGCTCCCATGAGGCTATTTCGACGTCGATATCGCGCATTGAGCCATCTCCGAAACCCGATAGGAATTCCGACAAGGTGAGCAGCGACCATGCGAAATCCTCGTCAAGCGCCCTGCCCTCGCGCCTTGCACGGAGCAGCTCCCTATAGACCTCCTGGGCATATTCCAACAGCATCTTCGCCACTCTTGAGCTCGGAACCACGACGACGCTCTCGTCGAGCACCCGCGCCTCCATGTAGTCCTGCTTGCTCAGTCCGGAGAGCCTGCTGAGCACGTCGATCTTGGCAAAGGTCACCTCGTCGACTCTGAACGCCACGGTCCTCATACGCCTTCTTCCCTTGAATGTCATCGCCTACACCTACAGCTTCCCGTCCAAGGCCAAGGCGATCTTGGAGTCTGAATCGGAGTAAGGGTGCATGTACCTATGAGTTATCTCCTGACCCGAGTGTCCGAGCCTGGCCGCGATCGCTGGGACGCTGAAGCCCTTCTCGATGAGCATTGAGGCATGGCTGTGCCTCAGGTCGTGGACGCGGATTCGTCGCAAGCCCGCACCCCTCGCACCGCGCGCCAAGGCCTTACCCAATGTGCTTGCGGTGACTTTCGGCAGCACCCTGTCCGTAGGATTCGACCCCTCGTTCCACGAGAAGTAGTCCCCGACTTCATCCGTAAGGAAGCCGGGCATGGTGACGACGCGGTACGACTGCCTTGTCTTCGGCGGGCCGACCACATCCCTTCCGCCGATTCTGGACAGGCTCTTGGTAACCCTAACGGTGCCCTTGTCCAGGTCGAAGTCCTCGTAGGTGAGCGCTAACATCTCACCCCTCCTCAAGCCGCACCAGAACAGCAACTCGAATGCCAGATGAAGGTGCGGGCGGTCTGCCACCATGTTCGAGAACCTGAGGTACTCGTCAGCGGTCCAAACCGACCTGGGCTCGGTCTCGCGTCCCTCCGGCGCACCTGCGACAAGCACTGGGTTTCCCGTTGCAAGGGCGTGGCACCTGATCATGTGGTTGAACATGGCGGAAAGCTGTGAGGTCAGCGTGTTCAGGTACGCCGTCGAATAGGGCTTTCCGTCCTTTGTCCGCAAGGACATGAGCCATGTTCCCCATTCCATCACCGCCAGCGCGTTGGCGTCGCCAACGGAGACCCCTTTGAAGAACGGGACGATTCGCTGCTCGAACATGCAGCGCTTCCCCTGCACCGTTCCTGGCCTGAGCCCGGGCACAATCTCTTCAAGGTAGAGCTCGCAGGCGTCCTCGAACGGCATCGACGCCACGCCGACCATGCGGTGGTTGAACGACTTCTCCCACGCCAGCGCCTCGCGCTTTGTAGCGAAGCCCCTCTTCATCTTCTTCCTGCTTTCGCCCCGCCAGTCTCTGTACCTGAGGCTCACGTACCACGTGCCCCTCTTCTCGTCCTTGTATGCACCCATGAAATCTCCTTTCTTGAAGCGCCTCCTTGTTCGTGGTATAAATTCATCGGAGGCATTTGCTTCTACCAAGTGGCCGGGGTGTCCCCCGGCACTTTTCGTTTTAGGAGGTTTCTCATAGCCAGGGAGCTGAGCATATTCGTCGACGAGTCGGGCAGCCAAAACGGCCATTCGGCCTGCTGCATCGTGTCCCTGGTGTTCCATTAGCAGGACGAGGTGCTCGACGGCTACATCTTGGCCATGGAGGAAGACCTCGCGAGGAAGGGTCTGCCGAATCTCCCGTTCCATGCATCTCCCCTGATGTACGGCAAGGAGCCTTACAGGGACCTTGAGATGGAAACTCGGAAGAAGATGCTTGCCAGCTTCGAGTCGTTCTGCCGCCGTGCGCCGTTCCGCTGCAAGTCGTTTGCCTACAAGAGGAGCGAGGTCGAGGAGCCGGAGCTTTTCACCGCAAGGTTCAAGCGCGACCTCGTCGTCTTCCTCACCGACAACCTCGAGTACTTCCAGAACTTCGACCGTGTGAAGATCTACTACGACAACGGACAGCGGATGGTGACCGCCGCCCTCCACAGCGCGCTGGACTTCATTCTCTCCAAGGACGCGGTCCTGTACAGGATGGCGAGCGCCAGGGAGTACAGGCTTTCCCGGGTTGCGGACTGCATCTGCACCCTGAAGCTCACCGACATTAAGTTCCAGAGAAGCGAGCTGACGGAGACGGACGCGAAGGTGTTCGGCGCCAACTACCCCGCATTCAGGAAGAACCACCTGAAGCATATCCAGAAGAAGGAAATGCTTTAGTCGAAGCGTATGCGCTTTGTGACCTAGCGTGACCCCAGAGAATGGCCCAGTTGGTCCGAAAAACCGTGACCCAGATCTGACCCCATGGATTCTCGACAGTTTTTGAGACTGGATGTAAATAGGGTTGACTGAACAAACTGGGACAAACTGGAACAAACTGGAGAAAGTTTTAACTATAGAGTGAAAGTTGCCCGTATAGGCTTTGCGCAATAAGAAAACCCCAGTTTAGCTGGGGTTTTCTTATTGCGATCGCATCCCTAGGCTTCTCACGGTCAGGGAGCTGACGGAGGCACACGTGAAAGAGACCGGCGGAAATCACATCGCACCCAAGGAAACGGAGGTGAGGAGCGCTCTCTCGAGTGCTCCCTGGAACTCGTCAGCTGTCATCTGCGGAACCAAATCCTTGATGTTCCTCACGCGGGTGAAAACAGACCTCATGGCGGTGCCGCAGTACTTCCTCTTGCCGGGGGCAAGCAGGCGATCCATCGCGTCCAGGTCCACATCGAACAACACGCTGCCGTGGAACACGACCAGGTCGCCAGCGTCTTGCCATGCGCATCCGCATACCTTGCGACCGGCGACGTAGACGTCGTTGCGGTCGTTTCGGACGGCCGGCGCGCCCAGGGCCATCAGGGCCCGCTCGGGAACCTCCATGGCGCGCGGAAGTAAATCACGCGGCACCGCCATCGAGAATGCCACGCACCCCTCGTCGCGGTAGACCGCCCCGCCGCCGCTTTGCCTCCGGACGATGTCGACGCCCAGCTCCTTAGCAAGTGCGGCGTCGACTTCCGCTTCAATGTCTTGGTTGAAGCCCACCGAGACGCAGGGGGCGTCCCGGTGGGTGAAAAGGAAGGGCGTGCCCGTGCGAAGAAGCTCCTGCTCGAAGGCGAGGTTCTCGTAAGCGGTGCGGTAGGGGCTCTTCACGACGTTCAGCATCAGTCCACCGTCGCCAGGAGCTGGCCCTCAGACGCCATGCCGCCCTTGCAGGCAATTTCGATCTTTCCAGCGCACGGTGCCACGACCTCCATCGTGCCCTTGCCCTGCTCGAGGGAAGCAACTACTTGCCCGGCCTCCACGGTATCGCCGTCTGCGACCTTCCAGAACAGGATGGCGTTGCTTCGGGTCGATCTGATCTCCATGATTCCTCCTACCTCAAGTACGCTGCGACTTCCGCCGGCGTGAGCACCATGCCAGCGGACACGACCTTGCCGTCGACGACCAGCGCTGGCAGGCTCATGGCGCCGTAGCCCATGACGCGGTCCATGTCGGTGATGTACTCAAGCTCCGCCTCGAGCCCCAGCTCGGCGATGGCCGCTTGGGCGTTCTCGTTGAGCTCGTTGCACTTCTTGCAGCCGGCTCCCAGCACCTTCACCTGGCGGGCGCCTCCGCAGCCGCAGGGCTCCGCCTTCATCTGAGGGGCGTCCTCGCCGCATGCGCAGGGGGCGGCCGCCTTCTCTTCCTTCTTCTTTCCGAACCCGAACAATCCCATGACAATTTCTCCTTTCGACGCGCCCGCACCGTGCGGGCTCCTAACTGGTTAGAACAGCGGCTGCAGGAAGTTGAACACGTAGCCGCTTATGCACATGCCGACGATGCACAACCCCACGAACGTCACCATCAGCCTGGGCTTGATGACGCGGGAGAGCATGGTCAGGCTGGGGATGGACAGCGTGGTGACGCTCATCATGAAGGCCAGCACCGTGCCCAGGCCCGTGCCCTTGTAGTACAGGGCCTCGGCGATGGGGATGGCGCCGAAGGTGTCGGCGTAGATGGGCGCGCCGACGAGGGTGGCCAGCACCACGGCGAAGGGGTTGCCGTCGCCCAGGACCAGCTCGATCCACTCGGCGGGGATCCAGTTGTGGATGAAGGCGCCGATTCCCACGCCCAGCAGGATGTACGGGAACACCTTCTTGAACGTGCCCCAGGTCTCCTTGCGGGCGTAGGCCAGGCGCTCGGCCACGGTCATGGACAAAAGCTCGGCGTCCGCCGGCGCGTCGCCGCGCACGAAGTCGGTCAGGTGTCCCTCCATGCCCATTTTCTGGATGATGGCGCCGCCGGCGATGGCGATGAGCAGGCCCACCACCGTGTAGGCCACGGCCACACCCGGACCGAAGATGCTCATGATCAGCACCAGGCTGCCCAGGTCCACCATGGGCGAGCTGATGAGGAAGCTGAACGTGACGCCCAGCGGCAGGCCCGCGCGGGTGAACCCGATGAACAGCGGGATGGAGCTGCAGCTGCAAAACGGCGTCACAGTTCCCAACAGCGCTCCTACCACGTTGCCCCAGACACCCTTGAAACGGCCCATTATCTTGCGGCTGCGCTCCGGCGGGAAGTGGCTCTGGATGTAGCTGATGGCGAAGATGAGCACGCACAGCAGGATGACGATCTTCACCGTGTCATAGATGAAGAAGTGGAGCGTGCCGCCCCACTGGCCCGCTGTGTCAATGCCGAGCGCGCCCAACAAGGCGGCGATCAGTTCGCTCAGCCACTGCATCTTCAGCACCTGGTCCAAGATGAACATTCCGATGGATTCCATTGGCGCTCCTTCCATATTGACGTATCAATATATATCTATGTATGAGGGCAATATAGGAGATACATAGACGTATGTCAATATATAAATTTGCGTGATATACTGAAGCTGCCATACAGACAGGAGGAAACCATGGACAACGAGAGCCTCGCGGCGGCGTTCAAGGCGCTGGGCGACCCCACGCGCCTGCGCATCTACCAGGCTATCAAGGACAAGGACGATATCTGCGCGTGCAACATCCTTGAGCAGATGGACATCACCCAGCCCACCCTTTCCCACCATGTGAAGCAACTCTGCGCCGCCGGGCTGGTCAGCTGTCGAAAGGATGGCCGCTGGATGCACTACTCCGCCAACAACGAGACCGCAGCGCTTCTTTCCGATTGGATCTCCGGTTAGGCCGTGATCCAACGTGACCCCAGAGAATGACTCAGTTGGTCCGAAAAACCGTGACCCAAATTTGACCGCATGCCCAAACGTCAATTTTTGAGACTGGATGTAAATAGGGTTGACTGGAACAAACTGAGACAAACTGGAGAGAGTTTTTAACTATAGATGACCACTAAGCACTGGAGAGAGATTGGTCATCCTTTCGCCTCCTGCGCTCTAGATCTAAATGCGCCTTTCGAAGAGATAGCAACAAGACTTGGTGAGATTGCGCAATGCTTCAAAGAAGGCCGTTTTCAAGCACTGAAGATGTAGATCGCCACCCTTACTCTATCTCCGCAGTGGATTTCCAAGCTACAATGACCGTGTGTCACATCCTCGCGAGTTTCGTGACTCATCGTGACTTACGAGATTGCCCCAGTGAAATTAATGTACCGTGACTCAAATTTGACGGCATGCGAATTCTAACGAAATAGATAACCGCATAACGTAAATGCAGCCATAGATACAAAAGGAATCGAATGGCCAGAGAGGATTGCCCTTACCGATGCTCGATTCTTGACAGGCAAACTCAAGCCTCGTTAATATTACATGGTTTGCCAGACCGAATTAACAAAGGAGGGGTGTCGTGGTTGGTCTTTTCCGCACGTGGATGAGCGCCTAGAAAGCGGCGCTGTTGTGGCGTCGCGCTGTTTTTCTGCACGCCATTTCACGATTGGACATAACCATGATATTTGAAACCTCTCGGGGCAGGTCTGTTCTGCTGTGCCATTCATGGCAATTCAAGCTTTGTTTCGTATGGGGCGGGGAGCTCGTTTCGACATTGACGAGTTCGATTCTCCAAATGGGTCTTATTTGGCATCTCGCCCTCACGACAGGGTCGTCTTCTCTCCTCTCCTTAGCATCGCTGGCAGGCTTTCTGCCGATTGCTTTGTTCGGAATCCTTGCGGGCGCCGTTGTCGACAGACTGCCTTTGAAACGTGTCCTCATCGGCGCCGACCTCTTCATTGCCGCGGTGGGTGCCGCCTTGGCGATTGCCTCGTTGGCCGGCAGCTTACCTGCATGGCTAATTCTCATCGCCCTGTTTCTCCGTGCAGTTGGTACTTCGTTCTACACGCCAGCCTCCCAATCTCTCACGCCCCATCTCGCCCCGCCAGAGCATCTCGTTCGCCTATCGGGGGTGACTCAGGCGATTCAGTCCGGCGGATACATTCTTGGCGCCGCGCTTGCAGCAGTGATTTATCCCGTGGCGGGCATTACCGCTATGATTGTCCTCGACGTGCTGGGAGCGCTTTTCGCTTCTTTAGCCGTCCTCGCCGCAC
The DNA here is from genome assembly GCF_003472525.1 of Collinsella sp. AM10-26. Lineage (NCBI taxonomy): Bacteria > Bacillati > Actinomycetota > Coriobacteriia > Coriobacteriales > Coriobacteriaceae > Collinsella > Collinsella sp. AM10-26. The sequence goes on along the minus strand of NZ_QRMC01000002.1, from coordinate 67,225 downwards.
AGATAGACGCAGGGGGCCTCGATGAAGCCGACCGCAGCTTGTCCTTTTCCAATAAGGTTCGAGAGCTCTTCTCTGAGATTTCGGACGGCTACAAGCTGATTAGGGAGTACAGGGGGCTGTTCGCCCTTCTTTGGTGCGGGTTCGTCTTCGCTTTCGCGTTCTCTCCGCTCGCGGCATTGTTCCCAATAATGACCTTGGGGCATCTTGGCGGTAGCACGGGGGATGCCGCTTTGGTGGAAATCCTTTTTTCTGCAGGCATGCTGGCTGGGTCCGGCATCTTGGCGGTTACGGGAGGGTTCCGCAATAGGTCGTTCACCATGGTCGCCGCGATTGCCGGCTTCGGCATTGCCGCAATCGTATCCGGATCGCTCGGCCCGTCATTGTTCGCTGCTTTCCTGCCGGTGAGCTTTCTTATGGGCGCATGCTCCCCGTTGTACGCGGGAACCCAGACTGCCCTTATGCAGGAGCAGATACCTCCTGAGTACCTAGGCCGCGTTTTCGGCCTCTACGGAACCATCATGGCGTGGGCCATGCCCATGGGCCTCGCAGCCCCCTCCGTTTTTGCGGATCTGCTTGGAGCTCCGTTATGGTTCGTCGGCTCTGGAGCGACCATGGTACTGCTTGCGATGGCTATGCTGCTTGCTCCGAGCGTCCGAAACGCGGGGAAAAGAGATACCGGGCAGATTCAATAGCCCAAATATTCGAAAAAAAGAGGCAGCAGCCATCGGTTCAAGCGTCAGCCTTCAAGCCCTTGCGACGACGAGGTATTGCACCGACATTCCGCATCGCGCTCCTTATTCGTCGCCAACTATCATTTTCGGATTTGCCGGCTTGCGCAAGGTCAAAACGCTCGCGCCGGCAATTGGGCAAAGGCGAAAAATCGACGTGAGCAATCTTTTTTGGCATGGCTGCGCTTCCAGTAAAACGCTAATACACAAAAGGCGGTTCAACCTATGGAACTCATAGTCAAAGCTAAAGACATCTTTTTGGAATATGCCGGCCGCGATATCCTAGATATCGAAGAGTTGGAAATCTACTCCTACGATCGCATCGGCTTGGTGGGAGACAATGGCGCAGGCAAAACCAGCCTGCTTAAAATTCTGAGCGGCAATCTTACCATTGCGGACGCCGACGTCAGGCGTTTCGGCAGCATTGCCCTCATCGGCCAACTCGATGAACTCGACCTTGATGCGGCTCAGGGCAGTGGTGAGATGCTCTCCCGTCTCAACGTCGCCGGAGTGGCGCAGGAGACGATGAGCGGCGGAGAGGAGACACGCGCCAAGATTGCCTCTGCGCTCTCCCAGCAGGCAAGCGCGATCTTTGCTGATGAGCCTACGAGCCACCTCGACCAAGACGGCATCAGTCTTCTCGTCGGACAACTCAAGGCATTTGATGGAGCCCTGCTCATTGTGAGCCATGACCGTTATTTTCTCGATCAGGTAGTGGACAAGATCTGGGAGCTCAAAGACGGCGGTATTTCCGAATTCTGGGGTGACTACTCCGACTATCTGCGACAGAAAGAAGAAGAGCGCAAAGTTCAGGCGGCTCGATACGAAGAGGCGATGCGCGAGCGCGAGCGCCTTGAAGCCGCCATCGAAAAACAACGGAAAAAAGCACGGCAGGTCGACGCCAAGCAGAAGGGCGCAAAGAAAAGCAACGAGAATGCAGGTCGATTGGGACATCAGAAAGCAACCGGCACCAAACAGAAGAGGATGTACCAGGCGGCTAAGAACATGGAGAAGCGCCTCGAAGCGCTCGAAGGGATTGAGGCCCCTGACAGCATTCGCACCGTGCGGTTCCGCCAGAGCAAGGCCCTGGAACTGCATAGTAAATTTCCCATCTCGGCAGACGATTTCAACTTGAGCTTCGGCAACTGCATGCTCTATGACCACGCGAAATTCGAGATACCGCTCGGTGCCAAAGTGGCCATCACCGGTGGCAACGGTACAGGAAAGACCAGCCTGCTGAAGGCAATCGCTCGACGCGCCGACGGTATCAACATCTCTCCCAAGGCAGAGATCGGTTACTTCGAGCAAACAGGCTACAAGTTCGACGCCCGTCAGTCTGCGATCTCGTTCATGCAGGATGGTTGCGAGTACAGCATGACCGAAATCCGAAGCATCCTCGCCTCTATGGGAATCGGACCGCGTGACCTGGCAAAGGACGTTGGCGTTCTCTCGGGAGGCGAAGTCATCAAGCTGCTGCTCGCGAAGATGCTGCTGGGCAGATACAACATCTTGCTCATGGACGAGCCTGGAAATTACCTGGACATCAAGAGCGCCGAAGCCCTCGAGCAGATGATGAGCGCCTATGCCGGAACGATAGTGTTCGTCTCCCACGATAAGAGGCTGGTCGAGAACGTCGCAGACATTATTTACGAAATAAAGGACACCAAGCTAGTCAAAATCTTTCAGCGCGAATAACCCTAAATGAGCAGGATATATTCCCAGAATGGAGACAAAAGGCCTCGAAACAGGCCTTTTTCTCCGCGATGCATAGGTCAATTGATAAGGTTCACAGAAATTCGGAAGAATTGGCAATCCGAGTTTTCCGAGACACGAAAGAAATTTTCAAAGCGGGGAAGCGGATGAACCAGGCCGATCTTATAGTCGCAAGGATAGAGCGGGCGCGGCAGGACCGCGGCATCAGCGTGGCCGAACTCGCCCGCCGAATCAATGTGGACAGAAAGCGCCTCTGGTACGTCCTCAACGGGCAGCGCTCCATGCACGTCGACGAGTTCGTTCGCCTCTGCGCGGTCATGGACATGAGCCTCGCCTGCTTCCTCACGAAGGAGCAGGCGAGCGACCTGGCCGAACACTACGGATGGGCGCGGATGGCCCAGGTGGTCGGCAACTTCTTCGGAGGCTCGCTCTCGGTGGGCATAGACCGATACCGCAACTTGGGCGACCAGGGCGACAACGGCGTCTACGTCATCGACGGATGGAAGATAGTCGATCGCTACGCCACGGCGTACGACGAGGACTGGAACGCGGTCGGCCTGAGGCTCATCGACCCCTCCGCCGAGCAGCGCGTGCCAGGAGGCATGTCCGATCGATGCGATCTTCGAGCCGCTTTACTTCCGCGCGATGCGTCTGCGCGGTTCCGTGTGCCTTTTCGTCTACGCGACGATTGAACCGCCTGATGGCGATTGGCGCGCACGGCGGGAGCGGAGACGGGTCGAGGTGGTCGGGCCTTCACGAAACGGCCACGAGCCGCGTGCCTTAGCTGCGGCTAAGTCCCTGAAAAGTAAAAGGCGCCCATGCGGGCGCCTGCCTAGTAGCTGGAGTTGTTCGGTTGTGGTCGGAGTGCTTGTCTTCCGCGGTGCTGTCGTCCGGGGTCCGGCATCTGTCGTTCGCCTCTTCTGTCGTGTTTGATGTTGCACGTTATGCGAGTGACCTTGCGCGAGCCTGCCGGCCCGTTGCCCCAGGTGCACCCGGATAAATGGTACCCATCCGTTGGAACATGAACATTGTGGGAGGGGCGTCTGGACAAACTGGAACGGACGAACGGGACGATGTTTGTTCGATTTGCATCTTTTTGTCGTAGCCTCGCGGATGTTATTAATCGTCCGAGCAACGGCGAGCTAAGGCCTCGTTGACGATTTAAGATTGAGTGACCTGCGACAGTTCCGAATGCCAATACGCACGGCGCTATAGCAGAACCGTATTACAAAAAGTGCGAAGGCCGTTAGCGCGAGTTGCTAGGCAACCATAATGCAACTGAGTGCCATACACGACATTTAATTTCACTACTCTGTTAGCGCCGGGCGATTTTAGCCGCTAATAGTCAAACGATTTTGACCAATCCCGGTCACCGAATAATGGCCACCGTGCCTCCCCGCCGCCACTACGCTGGTGGTGCCAACACGCCGGCGTTAGGAGGACCATTGAGGTGAACGAGAGACACGATGACCTACAGGAGATTATAGACGCGGCGCTCCGGGAGATGGCCGCGGAGGAGGGCGACGGGTTCGACCCGCAGGCATGCAACCTCGCTGAGTTCTGCAGGAGGACGGGGCTCACCCGCTCCCGCGCGAGGACGGTCAGGGCCCACGGGTTCAGGGCCCTGCCCCACGGGAACAGCGGGAGGAGGGCCGCGCCGGGCGTGCTCGCCGGCCACACCGGCCTGGTGGACGACCTCCTGCGGAAGGGCGTCACCAACTCGCAGGTGATATTCGAGCGGCTGCTCGGCCAGGGCTACGCCGGCGGCCTCACAACGGTGAAGACCTACATCGCCGCGCACCGGGACCTCGTGCCCGCGAAGAGGCGGCAGGCGGCCCCGCAGGGCTGCCGCGGCCAGCGCTTCAGGACGGCGCCCGGAGAGGCCTACCAGATGGACTGGGGCTTCGTCGCGGTCGAGCGCCCTGGCGGGGAGCGGGCGCGGATCGCCTGCTTCGCCATGGTCTGCCACCATTGCGGGGGCGCCCACGTCGAGTTCTTCCCGAACGCGCGCCAGGAGAACCTCCTCATCGGGATGCTGCACGCGTTCTCGGCGCTGGGCGTGCCCGCGACCGTGCTCACCGACAACATGAAGAGCGTGGTCGTCCGCCGCGATGCCGACGGCCGGCCCGTCTGGCAGGCCGACTACGCCGAGTTCATGGGCGTCGTCGGCTTCCGCACCAGGTTGTGCAGGCCGCGCCACCCCTATACGAAGGGCAAGGTGGAGAGGCTCGTCCGCTTCGTGAAGGGGAACTTCCTCGCGGGAAGGTCCTTTACCGACCTTGACGCCCTCAACCGGGAGGCCGCCCTCTGGTGCGCCGAGCAGGGAGGCCGCTGGCGGCGCGCGGCGGCATGCGTCCCGATGCGCGAGCACGAGGCGGCGTGCTCGGCGAACACCAGGCCGCTCGAGGTCACGGCCGAGGTCGAGCGGTACCTGTGCCCGCGCCGGAAGATCTCCTTCGACGGCTTCGTGAGCTTCGAGGGGCACCGCTACGGCGTGCCCTACTGGTACGTCCGCCGCGAGTGCAGGGTGAACCGGGAGGGGCGCGTGGTGCACATATACAGCGACGACCTCTCCCGCGAGCTCGTCGCCCACGCTGTCGGCACCGGCGCCGACAGCTGGTGCGAGGGGCAGTGGGAGACATCGCCGGCGCAGCCCGAGGAGCTGCCGACCCAGCCGGTGGGGACCGTGGTCGAGCAAATCGCCCCGCCCAGGACGAAACCCGGTTTCGAGAGGTTCGACTTCGGGAGGGCCGAATGATGGCGGGCGCGGGGGCGAGCCCCTACGAGCTCGCGAGCGACGCCGCGTCGAGGCTCGGGATCGCCGTCGGGGCGGAGGAGCTCGCGACCCTCGCCTCGGACCTCGACCTCGGCGACGGGGAGATGGCCGCCGTGGCCGCCACCTTCTCCTACCTTGCGGAGAAGAGGAGGCTCGCCTCCATCGAGACGCTGCTGAGGCTGAGCAGGCTGCCCAGGCGCGAGCCCAAGACCTTCGAGGGCTTCGACTTCTCCAGGATCCAGGGCCGGGACGCGGCCGCGCTGGGCAAGCTCCCGTCGCTGGCCGACCTCTACGCGCACCGCAACGTCGCCTTCGTCGGGCCCGGCGGCATAGGGAAGACGCACCTCGCGCAGGCCTACGGGCGCGAGTGCTGCATGCGGGGGCTCAAGACCTACTACATAAAGGCGACCGAGCTCAGGGACAGGTTCCAGAAGGCCGTCCAGCGGGGAAACACCTCGCGGGTCGTCTCCTCGCTCGTCAAGCCGTCGTGCCTCATCGTTGACGAGGTGGGAAGATGCGTCAACGACAGGCCGTGCACCGACCTGTTCTTCGATGTCGTCGACAGGCGCTACGAGAAGGAGGGGCCGAACGCGATGGTCCTCACGAGCAACATCGCCCCGAGCGGGTGGGATGAGTTCTTCACGGGCGACGACACGCTCCTCTGCGCCCTCGACAGGCTGTTCGACAAAGCGTCGGTGTTCGTGATGCGGGGCCCGAGCTACCGCGGCAGGGAGCTTGACACCTACTCGGTGGAGGCCGTCCCCCAGGCGGTGAAGGTGAGGGGGATCCAGCCCGAGGGGATGTAGGAATGCGATAGGAAAGTCATAGATGCGGGCGTGTTGGCTAAAATGGGTCGGCCGGGATTGGTCAATCTCGGCCGACTATATTTGGCTAAAATAATCCGACGCTAACAACTCTGGCATAAGAAGTCGTAACACAACAAAAATGAAGGATAACAGTCTATAAAAACCGAGCTTATTATGTCGGAGGTGGCTTCATGTCTAATAGGCGGTTTTTACAGAACTCACCAGAGTCCAGATTCCTGCTATTCTTCATCTAACCAGGATAGGCTGTACCTATTTCGGCAAGATTAGCGAGGACCGTGCTGACATTGTCTATGATTCTGATACGAATATTTTGCTTGATGTATTCAAACGATAATATTGGAGTACATACCGATATGGAAATTATAGAAATTAAAGAGAACAAAAAACAATTTCTCCCCTTATTACTGTTAGCCGATGAACAAGAGAGCATGATAGACCGATATATTGATAGAGGAATGATGTATGTATTAGTCGATAATGGGGTTAAATGCGAGTGTGTAGTAACCGACGAGGGCAAAGGCATTCTTGAAATTAAAAATATTGCAACTGCGCCAAAATATCAGGGCAAAGGTTACGGCAAGGCGCTAATTGACTTTGTTGCTGCGAAATATAAAGGGAAATATTCAATAATACAAGTTGGCACAGGGGATAGCCCGTTGACCGTTCCTTTTTATGAAAAATCTGGTTTTGCCCGCTCATACAGCATTGAAAATTATTTTATTGATAACTATGACCACCCTATTTTTGAAGGTGGGGTTCAACTAACAGATATGATTTATTTACAGAAAAAAATATAAATTATCGTTTATTTTATCGCTGCAATGAATATCGAAGAAATCTGAGCTTCTTAAAGACGGCGAAGCCGATGGCAAACGGGTAACGAGCAAAAACGGCGACTTCGCAAGTTACAGACCAAGGTCTCGTTCGTGTTCGCAAACAAAGCCGCCTGCGACGATTCTTTCACTCATTGCTCTTACGAATCGCATATGACCTGCGGAAACGCAAGACGATAAAGCCACTGCCTACGATTCACTTCGCGAAACAGGCGCCAAAGGGGGAAATCAGTCGTTTTGGTATTCATTTCATGTGGTTCCGAGCCTTAAAACAAACCCGTTTTTGTCCCCGGGACAAAAATGAAACTGCGTGCCCACGGTTTCGAAATAGTTCGCATATTTGTCCCATGTTTTGTCCCAAACGCCCACGTGAAGACACGCGGCGGGATTCGGTGGCAAAATTGCCAAGTCCAACCACTCAACTGGAGTTGACTGAAATGGTATGGCGGCAAACGAGCGTGAAAGAGTGGGAGTAGAAAATTCCTTAGTTATGGGGTATAAATTGGATTTCCTTTAGGATGCACCCCCATAACTATACGAATTGACCTGCTGACTCCAATGAAGATTGGAGGGTAACGGCCAGGGGTGACGGCCCAGCGAGTGTTATTTTGCGAGCTATGCGCGTTGAAAGCGACCTTTCGTGGTATAAACTACTTGCCGGAAGCCGCGGCTTTCAGAGTACGGCTTACGTGTACGTTTAACCTCCGTGGGCGACGGGGTGCCGCAAGGCGTAGAATATCGCCCACCTGTAGGGGCCTGCAGCGATGCGGGCCCCGCTTCGTATGAGGGGGCGCAACCGATGAAGATCGTATCCATCCCCCAGGACTTCTTCGATCTCATCGAAGGCGACCGCGAGCTCATGCTTAAGCACAATCGCCCCTGCATCGTGGTGGTGAGGCTGCGTTTCCGCGGGAAGCGCAGGGACTTCGCCGTGCCGCTGCATTCCAACATCGCCCCCAACGTGCCCAAAGACCAGTACTTTGCGTTGCCACCCCGCCCCACGACGCGCCCCGGCTGTCGCCACGGCATCCACTACATCAAGATGTTCCCCATAACCAAGTCCTACCAGCGCCGCTTCAGGACCGAGGGCTCGGCCTACTACGAGACGCTCCAGCGCATCATCGACGGCAACACCAAGCGCATTGTCTCCGAGTGCCAGGCGTACCTCGACCGCTATGAACGCGAGGGAAGGCCCCGCTTCGCCGTCGACATCGACCGTATCGTGGGGCTGCTGGAGGGCGAGAAGTAGGGCACCTCGGCTCAGTCTCGAGCCATGTGGAGTCGCTCCGCATTTTTGAACGCCGCGTGTGCGTCCCAAATACTTGAGAAACAAGCTGTGAAGTGCAGTGGCTCGCCCGTGCCCGTGCATAGCCGTCACCATTAGCGTCTACGCGGCGTCGGCTTCAAGTGGAACTGGCCCCACTGCTGTATATGGTTTGCCTTGCTGCACATGGCGATCAATGCCCACGATGCTTCTGCTTGCGCTTCAGCTTTCGCTGCTCGAAGCGCGCCTCCGCCTCATCCGCGCGACGCTGGCTTCTTGCTTGAGCCGACTCCCGCTTCGTCGCTTCCCGCTGTGCTGCGAGCGCCTGTTGTGCCTTGGTGCTCACCGCGGGCCGCTTAAGGGCTTTCGCTGCCTCGCGAGCGCGTCGCTTGGGATTCTTCGCGGGCTTGCTTGTTTCCGTGGCCTCGTCACCGAAGAACGCGAGCTCCGCCCATTTGCTTGTAACGAATCGCAGGATTTCCTCATCGGACGGTTCCGCGCCGAAGACGATGCGGGCGGCGCCGTATCTGCCGTCCTCGACATGCTCCGCCAGCCCGACCCAGAATTGGCCGTCATGATATACGGTCAGGGTGGATGACACGCTGATCTGCATGGTTGGTTCCTCCTTTATGTAGATGACCATGCAGAGAAGGGACAACCAAGGAGGCAGGTTACTGATGCGGACTCCCGCACGCCCACGACTACCCGACGGGGACTGTGTTTTCATCTCTGGTGCCCGCATTGTAGCACGCGTGAATGCGCCCGGCATCGCTGCTGACATGGCGCGACTGGGAATTGCTCCTCGATGTATCCCTGTGCATACTGCTTCCCCGGTTTCGAAACTTTAAAAAAATTCGAGTTTCGAAACCGAGGAGGACCGAATGATGGCTTGGGTAGACCGCAATACGTAGGAAGTTTCGCCATCGTCTATGCTGAACACGAGGTCGTCTTCCTCCAATCCGATCAAGCTGACCGAGCAAGCGGCACCTGGATCGACATTCCCCTGCACATGAACCCGCTTATGCGCGCGAACGGGGGCTACAAGGGCATGACCGCGCAGGAAGCGCTTGGGGTAGCGAACGGGGCCGAGCATCGCCCTGCGCCGGCCTTGGCATCAGGTCCTCGCGCTGGGCGGTAATCCGAGGATCGGGAGTAAGGATTTGCCCAGCATCGATAATGCTCAGCTATACCCTTATTCCGTCTCCCTGCTCTTGCGGTATTCCGCGAGCCTGTCGTTCAATTCGCGGGTCTCGCGGCTCAGCTTGGCGTTGAAAGCAAGAGTGAGGACCGCCAGGATGGCGAGATAGACAACCGTGAAGGTAACCCACGCCCCGGGGTTGTTCACGGGAACCCAAGCAAAGACAAACGCCAATGCACAGAGGGCTGCGTAGAGGCAAACGTCGAACAGCGCCAGGCGCGCGGGATACGCCATCTGTCTGATCACCGCGGGCGTGAAGAACACGAACTGCAGCGCGGGGACGGTGACGCACGCGGCGAGAATCGACCAGCAATAGTTAATGCCCTGCTTGGCGGTGTCATCAGCGAAACAAGTCCCTAATGCCAAGAAGGCTATCATGGCAACAGTGAAGCCGATACAGGTGCTTTTCACGAGTTGTCCGAGGTTTTCCGCGGGCGTCTTTTTATCGGTGTCGATAATGTCCCTGTTAATCATTTCGGTCTCCCTTCCTTCGTTTCGACTGCTTCAGACCGAGCTTCGATTTGACGTCGGGCGCATACTGGCGCGAGATAACGACTTGCTCACCGTTTTCCAAGGTGGCGATGATCCTGCCGTTGACGTCGGGCTTGAGGGCGGTGATCGCGCGGAAGTTGACGATGCAACCTTTCGCGATGCGCAGGAAGTCGCAGTCCGCCAGGCGCTCCTCCATCTCGTAAAGGCGCAGGCCCGTTTCGAGAACCGTGTCGGCCGTATAAATGAACGTGTGCTTGTCGACCGACTCGATGAACAGGACGTCTTCTGCGCTCAGCACGCGCGTGCAGCCGTCGGCCGTGCCCGTCACCTTCCTGTCAAGCATGCGCAGCCGAGCCGCTATATCAAGCACGCGGCGATCGACCCTTACGCAGACGATCGTGACTTCTATATCTTGAGCCGCTTCTCACTCTTCGATTGTGATCTTCATGCGTCCTCCCTTCGGATTGCTCTCATGCTAGCTGACGAAGATAGCTGAACCTTCGGCGTTTAACCAAGCTGCGCAGTCGAGGAACCAAGATACAGGCTGGGCGAGCTGAACAGCAAGAGAGACCGTAGTCACGCATCCTCGGATCGAGCCCGAAACAGCAATCCTTGCCGCTCATGAACACCGGCACGTGAAACGCTATGCTCAAGAGCACTTAGCTCGAAACCCCTCGCATGCAGCTATCAAATCCGGGATGCTGTCCGATTGGTCGTGCACGACGACGGGCGTACAATAGGCGGAAACCAACAAGAACCTGCCCTCCATGCCAACTCCGCCACCTGACGTGATGGGCGATCCGATTGCTCTTCTGGATTGCCTTGAGAAGAACGCTGGCGGAATCACCGAGCAGGACTCCAAGGGGACTGCATTTCTTCGTGTGGTTCCTATTGCCAAACCCCGCCCCCAGTTGGAAGCCATCTTAGGCATATCAGCCTTGGGGACGGTGTTGTGACTCATATCGGCCAGTCTTCGCTCGACGGAGTCGGCGTTTACGTTAGCGTCGAGTTCGGGAGCGCATTGAGGTCATTCGCATTTCCTCATGCATTTGAAAGTGGAATCGTTGAACTCTTGGGTGGATAAGCCACCTGCGACGATTCTTTCGGTCATCGCTCTTGTGCATCTCATCTGACCTGCGGAAATGCAAGGCGGCAAAGCCGCTGGCTACGATTCACTTTGCTAAACAGGCGTCAAAAAGGGAAAACAGCCGTTTTGGCACCCCTTTCGAGCGGTTCCGGGCCTCAAAGCCTTGTCGTTTTTGTCCCCGGGACAAAAATGAAACTGCGAGCTTGCGGTTTCGAAATAGTTTGCGAATTTGTCCCAGGGTTTGTCCCAAACGCCTACGCGAGGACACGCGGAGGGATTCGGCGGCAAGGTGGACAAATCGACAACCAAACTAGACCCAATTGGAATGTCGCCACGGCAAATGGACTTGAAAGAGTTGGAATAGAACATACGTTCTGTATAACGTTATAGCACCAGGTGGCAGGCGTAGTTTCAATCGAAGCTACGCCTGCTGCTATATATACTGGTCGATAGCGGTATCAATGACCGCGATGCTTCTGTTTGCGCTTCAGCTTCCGTTGCTCGAAGCGCGCCTCCGCCTCATCCGCGCGGCGTTGGCTTCTTGTATGAGCCGACGCCTGCTTCATCGCTTCCCGTTGTGCCGCGAGCGCCTGTTGTGCCTTGGTGCTCACTGCCGGCCGCTTAAGGGCCTTCGCCGCCTCGCGGGCGCGCCGCTTGGGGTTCTTCGCGGGCTTGCTCGCCTCGGTCGGATTGTCGCCGAAGAACGAGAGCTTCTCCCATTTGCCGACAACGAACTGCAGGATCTCCTCATCGGATGGCTCCGCGCCGAAGACGATGCGGGCGACGCCGTATCTGCCGTTCTCGACATGCTCCGCCAGCCCGACCCAGAATTGGCCGTCGTGATATACGGTCAGGGTGGACGACACGCTGATCTGCATGGTTGGTTCCTCCTTTATGTAGATGACCATGCAGAGAAGGGACAACCAAGGAGGCAGGTTACTGATGCGGATATCCGCACGCCCACGACTACCCGACGGGGACTGTGTTTTCATCTCTGATGTCCGCATTGTAGCACGCGCGGATTTACGATGTTGATCGCCGGCGCCTAGACAGAGATGAAGGCGGTTCGATCTAGGTCAAGCCGGTCACTCGTTCATGAAGCGGCCGATTCCCTGAAAATAAAAGGCGCCCACGAGGACACCTACAGGCTATCTTCGAACTACTTGGTTTGGGGCAGACGGAGGAAAAAAATAGGGCAGAATCGCTCTCACGATCCCGCCCCGCAAACCCGAGGGTTTCTAACCGGCTCCATTATTCCGGGCTTCTCAGTTCTGTCATTGACCCAGGTATCACCCGTCTCCTATAGCGAGTGAATATAAAAATAGGGCAGAGTCGCTTGCGCAAGTCCGCCCCTAAAACCGTGAAGGTTTTGCTATCTGCAGGCTATTCTACCAACCCGAGCGATTCTGTCAACCTGCGAAGGAACTCGAGCGCGGAGCGAGCTGCGGCGTCGGGCCCCTTGTCGGGCAGCGCCTCGGTTCCGCCGTCGGCCCTGGCGAACATCTCGGCGAGCTCGGATGCGGCGCGCGAGCGCGAGGCGTGGCGAGGACGCTCAGGAAGGAGCGGGAGGGCATCCTGAACTGGTGGAAGAGGGGCTCCACAAACTCGTTCCTGGAAGGGCTGAACCCCGTCGTCCAGTCGGTCCGCAGCGCTGCAAGGGGCTTCAGGAGCATCGCCTATTTCAGGACGATGATCTTCCTCCGGCTGGGCCGCCTGGACTTCACGGCCCAGAAGAAGCTGACATACGCTACCCACTAGAAACGTCGAAGAGCCCATTTTTGGCCTTCGGTGGCAAATACGAGCGCTTGCCATAAAAATGAGCGACGTCTCTACCTGCAGCTTGCCAAAATCGACCTCCGATGGCAATGGTAAAAGTGCCATCGGAGGCCTGTTTTGGCGTTGGTTTTTGCCACTGGAGGTCGATTTTGGTTTTTAGGCGCCATCGGAGGCCGTTTTTGGCGCGGAGCCGGGCTTCTGCCTGTGTACGTGCGCGGGCACTGCGGGCTTTATCGCCTCCAGGAGCGGGCGATTTCCTGGTAGCGGCGCGCAGCGAGGCTGCCACGTTGCCAGATCAGGCGAAAGTCGTGCTCGACAAAGAAGTCGCTTGGGGTGATGTCGCGCAGCTCGCCCTGATCGAGCTCGCGCTCAACCGCTGCGCGGTACAAAAACGTAATGCCAGTCCCCGCCCGGACGCACAGCTTGATGGCGGGGATGCTGGCGACCTCGAACGTGCCTGCGAAGTCGTCAAGATCGAGGTCGCGCGCGGCGAGGTGCTTCTCTAGGATCTCGCGCGTGCCCGACCCCGCTTCGCGTAGGATGAGCCTGCGGTCGAGTAGGCTGGCCATGGATACCGGCTTATAGGACGCGTCGAACTCATCTGCGCTCCCAACAGCTACATAGCGCTCGCGCGATACCGGGGCGGAGTCGAAGAAGGCCCTGTTAAAGGATCCTTCTACCAAGGCGAAATCAATAGTACCGGCCTCCAGGCCTTCCACAAGCTCCTGCGTGTTGCCAACGCTCATCTGCACCATCTCGTCGGGATGTTTTGCCATATGGCGGGCGAGTACGCGGGGAATCCAATAGTCGCAGATGGTGCGCGTGCAGCCAAAACGCAGGGGAGCCTTGGCGGGCTGCTCCAGCGTTAGGGCTTTCGCTTGCGCCTTGAGCCTCGTCTCATCGTTCTCCATTGTTTCGAGCGCTCGAAACAGCATCGCCCCCGCTTGCGTGAGCTCGCCGCGCCGGCCGCCCTTGTGGAAGAGGGCGCACCCGTAATGCGCCTCGAGCTGCCGGATATGCTGCGATACGGCGGGCTGGGTGATATGGAGCTCCGCTGCCGCCTGCGTGAAGCTGCCCAGCCTGCAGACCGTCAAGAACGTATGGGTGCGGTAATCCAGCACGTTGACTCCTATGCTCAAGAATCATCTATAACATCGTCCATATATAACAAATACTTATAGAGTGATAACCAATAGGGTGAAAAGAATTATAAGCCAAGGTAGTACTATCGCTATGCATTCAATCTTGGCTGTTTGCCGAGAGAGATTTGGGTTTATGTCGTAGGCGGCGGAGCGGTTCCGCGCATGCAGGGACGGCGCGTATAGAGAGGAAGAAGATATGGCGGAAAGAACGTGGGACAAGGTTCAAGATAGCTGGAGGGGCGTGGCGCTATGCCTGCTTATCGCTCTGCCGGCATGGTTTTTGGGCAAGCGCTTCGACGTGATCGGCGGGCCGGTCTTCGCCATCCTCATCGGTATGGTGCTGGCGCTGTTTATTAAGGACGACGCGGCGTTGCCGTTTGCGCCCGGTATCAAGTTCACCTCTAAGAAGATCTTGCAGTACGCGGTTATCCTGTTGGGCTTTGGCCTCAACCTTTCCCAGATCGCGCGCGTGGGCGCCCGTTCGCTGCCCATTATCGTGGCGACTATCACCACGTCGCTGGTGATTTCTTTCGCCCTGCATCGCGCCCTCAAGATCCCCACCAAGATTTCCACTCTGGTGGGCGTGGGGTCGTCAATCTGCGGCGGCTCGGCAATCGCGGCGACCGCTCCGGTTATCGATGCGGACGATGAGGAGATCGCGCAGGCCATCAGCGTCATCTTCTTGTTCAACATCATCGCCGCGCTTATTTTCCCGGCTCTTGGCGGCATGCTTGGCCTTTCAAACGAGGGCTTTGGCCTGTTTGCCGGCACCGCCGTCAACGACACCTCGTCCGTAACCGCCGCCGCTGCCGCGTGGGACGGCATACACCCTGGCGCCAATACGTTGGACGAGGCGACCATTGTGAAGCTCACCCGCACGCTCGCCATCATCCCCATCACGCTGGCGCTGGCATTTTGGCAGGTTCACAAGGCCAAGCGCGCCGCCGCGAACGGCGAGGGCGGCGAAGCTGCGGGCACGTTCGATATCAAGAAGATCTTCCCCTTCTTTATCCTCTTCTTTGTGCTTGCCAGCGTGATCACCACGGTCTTCGCGCTACCTGCGGGCGTGACCGCGCCCATAAAGGAGCTCTCCAAGTTCTTCATTGTTATGGCTATGGCGGCGATTGGTTTCAACACCAATATAGTCAAGCTGGTTAAGACGGGCGGCAAACCCATCTTTATGGGTCTGTGCTGCTGGATCGGCATCGCTCTGGTGAGCCTGGGCATGCAGCATCTGCTTGGCATTTGGTAGGCTATTGTCTTTAAAAGGAAAAAAGCATCGCGCGTTCTGCGCCTCGAAATCTCAGAAGGGGTTTCGAGGCGTTTTTTAGGGCGGCGGATTAGCATTCTGAGTGCAACGGCATGGGGCCTGCTCACGAGCGTGGCGCACTCCCGGGGGCTACGATGTTGGCTGTCTAGGTCAACGTCGGAGCGAGGGGACATGCGCCGCTACAGGCATCTTAGCGCCGAGGAGCGCGACAGGATAGCGGAGATGCACGCGAGGCATGAGGGGGTCTCGGCTATCGCCGCTGCGATAGGCAGGAACAAGTCCACGGTGAGCAGGGAGATCGCCAGGAACGGCCGGAACGGGCGCTACGGGGCCATCGCCGCCCAGTCGCGCTCCGACGCCCGCCGCAAGGCCTGCAGGCCCCGCAAGAGGCTCTCCGACCCGGCCCTCGCGGCCGAGGTGCGCAGGCGCATCGTCGACGACCGCCGGTCGCCCGAGCAGATAGACGGCAGGTCCCGCCTCGAGCGCGGCGGGCGCTGCGTCGTGAGCTTCTCCACCATCTACCGTGCCGTGAACGCCGGCGAGCCCGCCTATTCCGAAGGGGGCATACGGGCGGTATCCGCCCGCTATGATTCTCGTAGTTCATCTTGACCACGGGTTCATTTTAAGTAAGCAGTGCAGCTATGAGCTGAGGATAAAGCGCCACAGTGTGCCCCGCGCTCTCGACTTCTCGGTAGAAACGTGAGCCTTTGGTCAATGCATCTCAAGATTGAGCGATGGTTCCGCTTTTGATTTGGTGGCATGACGGAGTGCGACGGCATGGCATTGTCGCATCGCTGTGCTGTCGCAGCGCCAGACGTCTTCGTGGCCGCCGTTCAACCCTCGTCGAGCTCCTTCAGCCGGAAGAGGCAGCGGTCCAGAAACCCGCTCCTGGCTTGCGCGGCAAGGAGTCCGTCGCAGAAGCGGTCGCCACGAACGCACCACGTGATGCATGCACGTATCAGGTCAATGTCCCCATGGTCGATGTCGCAGCTGTCTATGCCTTCCGAGGTGTCGATGCCATGGCGTTCAAGCGTCTCGAAGTAGCTGGTGTCCGCGAACCCGTCCAGTTCATAGAAATCGTCGACGAAATCCTCGAGTCCGAGCGTCCCGCCCCCAAGCTCGACATTCATGTTTCTGTCCTCCAGCTTGCCAGCGTGCTTGGTTAGTCTTTCGAACATGTTCGCTCCTTAGCTCAAAAGTCCGTTGTCGCCCAGGTAGTCCACGAAGGCATCGATGATCTGAGCCGTGCGAGTCGCGATGTCTATTTCGGTGAAGTCTCCCATGACTTGTGTCAGGCGCTTGAGTTCCGCGATCTTTGTTCCGGCTTTGCGCTTGCCATTGCCGTCGGTGTATCCCTCATAGTACTTGCGTTTATCGCAGAATCTGTAGTCGGCCGCGCGGATGTTTACACGCTTCTCGAGCAGCGCCTTGTTACCCAGCGCCTCCAGGTTGGATTGGTCGACGAGCGGGTCTACCTCGTTGCGCTTCTTGGCATAGATGTGCTCAATTTCGAGCGTAGTGTCTAGGTCCATGAGTGGTTGATCTGGGTCTGCGTACGCCCACCAAGTGAGCATGGACTTCGTTACAGGCCTGCCGTTGGTGAACACGTAGGTTCGGAATCGCTCAGCAATATTTGCGCGATTGAAGTGGTGGTTGGGAAACTCCACCGGGCGGTGCTCCACGATGTTGATCATCTCGGGATACACTGGCGAACGCAGCGCATTTACGCCGGGACGCTCAATGGCGTAGGCGAGAACGAATGCCGTGATCTTGTTTAGAAAGCCGTAGAGTGCCTCGTCATCGAGGACACTTTTGCTGTCGCGGTTGGCAAGGAACCAGACGCTTAGCAGATAGGTCCACATGCCGTTGGGGGCGTAGTTCAGCACGAAGAGCCTGCGGAGCACGCGCTCGCTGAACCCTTCCTGCGCGTCGACGCGTTTCCAGAAGCCGAGCAGCGCCTCGAGATCGTCGAGCGTGGCGTCCTCCTTGAGCATGGCGTAGCCATCGGCACCGAAGAAGTCGCGCAACGATGCGGTGGTCGTGTCGCGGATGCCTTTCTTCGCGCGGCGGTAGTACATATAGCGCGTAAATAGCTCATCGGTTGGTGTACCGCGCATGGGCCGGAAGATAGCGTTCGCTCCCTCCTCGAGCGCCTTCCAGCGACGGATGAACTCGTCCTTGCGCCCCGTGTCGGAATAATGCTTGTAGAACTGGCTTTTGAAGATGTCGGCATCCGAGAGAGGCAGCCCTCGGTCGTTTAGAGTCGAGAAGATGCGTAGCGCGGTGTCCTGCGACTCCGCTTCAATGGGTAACAGTATCACATTGTTGATGACGCGTGTGGCCATGTAGACGGTGTAGGTGGGCCACTCGCTCACCAGTTGTTCAATTTTCCTCTGGAAGAAAGCGAAGTTGCGGGCATAAGCGCTCTTCCAGCCATCGCCTACGTTGCCCTCTCGTAAAATCTCGAGGAATTCATTCTTGTCGTTGTCCGATGCAACCTCGGAGTCGATCTTGAGGCGCTCCATGTCGAACTCGTCGGTTTTCCATACACAACGGGCGATTGCCTCGCGCATCTTCACAGACTGCTTATCCTTCATGTTGGTGAACTTGTCGTAGAACGCGCGGAGCAGCAGCATGATGGTGGTGAGGCGCTGCTGGCCGTCAATGATCTCAAGTTGGCCAGAGAGGTTCTTAAAGGTGACGATGGGCCCTAGAAAGTATTCGTCGTTTTCGCTGTCGAAACGCTCGTAGTCATCGCCTGGAAAAGCGAACGAGAACAGGTCATCCCACAGCGTTGCGCATTCATCCTCGCCCCAGGCGTAGGGCCTCTGGTAGTCGGGGATGAGGAAGTCTGATCGCTTATCGGTGAGAAGATCGCGAATCGATCGCTGGTCGATGTTGAGCTTGGACATGAGCTGTACCTTCCGCGCAGGAACAATCAAGATGACACGGATTATATCGCCGAAGTCGTCATTCGCTCCATTGCTGAGAGTTATTGAATCTAGCAACCTCTGGCCAACCCTTACGGTTTCATGTCGTGATCCATATCGGCGCTGATCAATGCCCGTGATGCTTCTGCTTGCACCTTCTTTGGAGGGCACGAACGAGAGATGCGGTCTACAGACGACTGAATAGCTCCATTCGTTTTGGTTACAAGAAAACATGCTGCGCGCCTGCGGCATGAAGGAGAGGGAATCCTATGAAAATCGTTGTATTGAGCGGCAGCCCGCGCAAGGGCGCCAATACCGACACCATGGTTGAGGCGTTTGCCGAGACCGCGCGTGAGGGCGACAATGCGGTCGAGGTCGTCCGCGTTGCCAGCAAGAAGATCGCCGGCTGCTTGGGATGCCAATACTGCTTCGCCCATGAGGGCGTCTGCGTGCAGAAGGATGACATGGCCAACGTGATCGAGTCGCTGAAAGACACCGACATGGTTGTCTTCGCTTCGCCTATCTACTGGTTTGATATCACTGCACAGGAGAAGGCTGTCATCGACCGCCTGTACGCCTTCGGTGCTACGGGCTTCCCGTTCACCAAGACGGCCCTTTTGCTCGATAGCCACAGCGAGGGCGTCTATGATGCGGCTATCGCTATGTACAAGTCAGCCTGCGCGTACTGCAAGTGGGAGGACCAGGGCATTGTCACCATTAGCGGCATGACCGAGCGCGACAGCATGGCCTCCTCGCCCAAGCTGGAAAAGGTGCGAGAGCTCGCTCGCAAGCTCGCCTAAGGGCTCGAAGAGCGCATGGCAATCAACACTAGTGGAAATGCTTGCTGTCCTTACCAAGAGGAATGCTGATTGCCATGCGTTGAAGTCCTTGCGGACAATCTTGGCGCGCTAGGAGGCCTTCTCGCTCAGGAACTCCTTGAACGCGGGGATGTCGAAGCCGACGAGGCCACGTCCACGTTCCCCGATAACGCCGTCCTCGAGGAGGCGGCGTTTGTATTGACTTGCATAGTTGCTGGCGACGCCCATACGCTTGGCAATTTCTGAGACCCTGCTGGGGCCAGAATCGGGCAGAAGACTGTGAGTGAAAATCGGGAGTAGCGCTCCCGATTTTGACCAATTAACGTTTGTACGAGATAATAGACTCCATAACGGGAGGCGATTGTATGTACATCGAGCGCGAAATTGAACAGACGATAGATTCGATGCGGGGACAGGGAAAAGTTGTCCTGGTGACCGGAGCGCGCCAAGTTGGGAAGACGACGGTTCTCAAGCAACATCTAGGCGACCGATTCGACTATGTTTCGATGGAGAACCCGCGGGATTATCTTCTTGCAAAAGAGGACGCCGCCCTGTTTTTCGAGTCTCATGATCTGCCGATCATCATTGATGAGATTCAGCGAGTGCCTGAGCTTTTTTCTCCGGTGAAGTGGGTTGTCGATCAATCAGAGGAGAAGGGCCGAATCGTCCTCACGGGATCCCAGACATATCACCTTATGAAAGGGGTGAGCGAATCCTTGGCGGGGAGGATTAGAATTCTGGAGATGCCCTCTTTAAGCTTGCGCGAACTCGTTGGTGGTCCCCAGGGCCCTCGTCCGTATATCCCCAAAAAGGTTTCCTTGGCCTCTAAGATGTCTTCGGGAAATATTTGGAACATCATCCATAGGGGTTCGATGCCCGAACTGCAAGACCCAACTATCGATTGGGACTCCTATTATTCCGACTACGTTGCCGCATATCTCGAACGCGATGTTCGCGATCTTGTAAACGTAAAGGATGAGGCGAAGTTCTACAGCTTTATGGTCGCGTGCGCAGCGAGAACGGGGCAACTGTTAAATGCCACCGATATTGGAAACACCGTTGACGTCGACCGTAAGACGGTGAAGGCTTGGCTCTCGGTTTTGCAGGCGTCGAACATCGTTCGGATTGTCGAGCCCTTTTGGCCTAATGTCGATAAGCGTCTGACCAAGACCCCTAAGATATTCTTTATGGATACAGGTCTTGTTTGTCATCTAACGAGGTGGATAACGCCGGAGCAATTGCGCAATGGGGCCGCGGCGGGGCATATATTTGAGACGTTCGTTGTCTCGGAAATTTTGAAGAGCTTTATGAACACGGGGAAGAGCCTTCGCGACGTATGGTTCTATCGAGACCAAAAGAAGCGCGAAATTGATTTGCTCATCCAAGAGGGCCATATTCTCCATCCCGTCGAGGTGAAGATGTCGGCCACGGTGGGCAAAGATGCGGTGAAGAATTTTTCCTGTCTCGAGGGCCTGACCGGCTATGAAATTGGGTTTGGACACGTTGTCTGCCAAACCCCGGATCCATACCTTATTACCAAGGATGTCCAAGCGATTCCTGTGTGGGGCATATGATATACGTTGCAACGAGCGGGGCCCGGAGCGCGATGTTGCTGCGTTCCGGGCCCCACCGTTTTAAGAGCTTATGGCGGTTCTGCCGTTGTTTTAGTCAAACAGGCTCGGCATGTCGTTTTCCTTCATGAGGGCACCGGCAGAGGGGAGGCTCTGCGCAGTGAACTTTTCGGCCGAGACACCGGCACCAAGAATCTCTTCGGTCGTGCCGACGGTGGTGACCGAGCGGCCCTTCTTGGCCGTGAAAGCCTGGACGCCCTGCGTGTTGGTGGTCGTCTTGGTCTTAAGCAGCGACGTGTTGAAGTTCATCAAACGATAGTCGCTCGAGACCAGCGCGATGTCGCGGTCTTCCTTGAGTACCTGCGCATACAGCAGCTTGCTGCCGCCGTAGATGGCGTTTTTGAGGCGCTTTCGGTTAGTCTTGGTGACGTATCCGGCAAGTGCGACGCGCACCACGCGGCCGTTTTCAAAGACGAACAGCGCGTCGGCCTTGTAGTCCTCGGGGTCGATGACCCAGATGACACTCTCGTCGGGTTCCATCTCAAGATCGGTCGGCAGGTACGAGCCCAGCTGGGCCGACTTGGTGTCCTCAAACGCCGCAACCTTGCACTTGTACACCTGGCTCTTGTTGGTAAAGACCAGTAGCTCGTGCGTATTGGAGGACGGGAACTCGATAAAGGGTTTGTCGCCGTCCTTGTACTTGAGTGTGGTCGCCTTCTTGAGCACGCGGTCCGTCATCTTCTTAAGGTAGCCATCGCGCGAGAGCATGATAGTGACCGGGTACTCCTCGACCTCGGGCTCCAAGCTTACTTCGATAACCTCATGGGGCTCGATCCTGCCCGTGCGGCGCGGCATCACGTACTTCTTGTTGACCGCGGCCAGCTCGTCGCTGATGACCTTCTTGATGTTCTCCTCGCTGGAGAGGATCTCCTCGAGCTCGGTAATCTCGCCCTCGAGTTTTGCGATGTCCTTGGTGCGGTTGAGGATGTACTCCTCGTTGATGTTGCGGAGCTTAAGCTCGGCAACAAACTCGGCCTGGGTCTCGTCGATGTCGAAACCCTTCATAAGGTTGGGCACGACCTCGGCCTCAAGCTTGGTGCCGCGAATGATGGCGATGGCCTTGTCGATGTCGAGCAGGATCGCCTCGAGGCCGTGCAGCAGGTGCAGGCGCTCGGACTTTTTGCCCAGGTCAAAGTTAATGCGGCGACGCGTGGACTGAATACGCCATTTGACCCACTCGTGCAGAATCTGGCGCACGCCCATAACGCGGGGATAGCCGTCGACGAGCACGTTGAAGTTGCACGAGAACGAATCCTGCAGCGTGGTCGAGCGATAAAGCTTCGCCATGAGCTTGTCGGGGTCGACACCGCGCTTAAGGTCGATTGCGATGCGCAGGCCCGAAAGGTCGGTCTCGTCGCGGATGTCGGCGATCTCTTTGACTTTGCCCTCTTTGGAGAGCTTGACGATGCGCTCGATGATGACATCGGTCTTGGTGGTGTAGGGGATCTCGTAGACCTCGATGATGCGCTCTTCGGGAATCCAGCGCCAGCGGGAGCGAATCTGGAAGCTGCCAAGGCCGGTCTCGACGATCTTCTCCATCTCCTCGCGGCGGTAGATGATCTCGCCGCCGGTCGAGAAGTCGGGCATGGGCATGTACTCGAGCAGGTCGCAGTCGGGATCCTGCAGGTAGTGCATCGTGGCAGTGCAGACCTCGTTGAGGTTGAAGCCGCAGATGTCGGACGCCATGGCGACGCCGATGCCCTTGTTGGCCGAGACGAGGATATTGGGGAACGTGGTGGGCAGCAGGCGCGGCTCCTTCATGGCACCGTCGTAGCTGTCAACGAAGTCGACCGGGTCCTTGTCGATGTCCTTGAAGATTTCGGCACTGATGGGGGAGAGCTTGGCCTCGGTATAACGCGAGGCGGCGTAGCTCAGGTCGCCCGAATAGTACTTGCCAAAGTTGCCCTTTGACTCCACGAAGGGGGCAAGAAGCGCTTCGTTGCCGGTGGCCAGGCGCACCATCGTCTCGTAGATCGCGGCGTCGCCGTGCGGGTTGAGCTTCATGGTCTGGCCCACGATGTTGGCGCTCTTCTGGCGCTCGCCCTTGAGCAGACCCATCTTGTACATGGTGTAGAGCAGCTTGCGGTGCGAGGGCTTAAAGCCGTCGATTTCGGGGAATGCACGCGAGACGTTGACGCTCATGGCGTAGGGCATGTAGTTGACCTCGAGCGTCTGCGTGATCGGCTGGTCGGTGACCTCGGAGTGCAGGCCGATGACGTTCTCGGCGTTGACCTGCTTTTTCTTTGGCTGGTTCTTCGTCTTCTTCTTTGCCACGATTTCCTCTTGAACTATTTGTGGGCCGTCGTTATTGATTTGCTGCTACTGCAGATCTAGCTGGTCCAGGTATTCCTTGCCGTGCTCGGAGATATGGCGCTTACGGCCCGCCTCGTCGTTGCCCAGCAACAGGTTGAACATGGTTTCCATCTTGGTGACGTCCTCGGACTCCACCTTGATCAGGCGGCGCGTTTCGGGGTTCATGGTGGTGAGCCACATCATGTCCGGATCGTTTTCACCAAGACCCTTGGAGCGGTTGATGGAACACTTCTGGTCGCCAATCTCTTTGAGGATGCCGTTTTTCTCGAGTTCGGTGTAGGCAAAGTAGGTTTTCTCTTTGCAGTTGATCTCGTAGAGCGGCGACTCGGCGATATACACGTACCCCTCGTCGATAAGCGTGGGCACCAGGCGGTAGAGCATGGTGAGCACGAGTGTGCGGATGTGATAACCGTCGACGTCGGCATCCGTACAGATGATGACCTTGTTCCAGTTGAGGTTGTCCAAGTCGAAGGCACCAAGGTTCTTGATGCGCTTGTCCTTGATCTCCACGCCGCAGCCCAGCACGCGCATGAGGTCCATGATGATGTCGGACTTAAAGATGCGCGGATAATCCTCCTTCAGGCAGTTGAGGATCTTGCCTCGGACGGGCATAACGCCCTGGAACTCGGCATCGCGCGACGTGCGGATGGCGCCTGCTGCCGAGTCGCCCTCTACGATGTAGATCTCGCGACGGTTCTTGTCCTTGGAACGGCAGTCGATGAACTTCTGCACGCGGTTGGCCATGTCGGTCTTCTGCTGCAGATTGGTCTTAATGCTCTGACGCGTCTTCTCGGCGTTCTCGCGCGAGCGCTTGTTGATGAGTACCTGCTCCATGATCTTGTTGGCGGCGTCTTTGTTCTCGATCAAGTAGGTCGAGAGGCGCTCCTTAAAGAATGCCGTCATGGCCTGCTGGATAAAGCGGTTATTGATGGCCTTCTTGGTCTGGTTTTCGTAGGACGTCTGAGTGGAGAAGCAGTTGGTCACCAGTACCAGACAGTCCTGAACGTCTTGCCACTTAATGCCGCTCTCGTTTTTGTTGTACTTGCCTTGGCCCTTAATGTAGGCATCGATGGCGCTGGTCAGAGCACTGCGCGCGGCCTTCTCGGGCGAGCCGCCGTTCTCGAGCCATGATGAGTTGTGGTAGTACTCCTGCATCATGAAAGTGCGCGAGAAGCACATGCAAGCAGTGATTTTTACGTTGTAATCGGGCAGGTCCTCGCGATCGCGACCGCGACGATCGGCCTCAATAAAGAAGGGCTCGGTAAGGTAGTCGGTACCGACCTTCTCAAGCACGTAGTCCTCGATGCCCTTGGGATAGCAAAAATCCTCTTCGGAAAACTCGCCATCGTCACCCTCAATACGCAGGCGGAAGGTCACGTTGGCGTTGACCACGGCCTGGCGGCGCATGGTCTCGCGATACCAGTCGTGGGGAATGCTGATCGAGGTAAAGACCTCAAGATCGGGGCGCCACTTGATAGTGGTGCCGGTGCGGTTCTCGTCGCTGGGCTCAATCTCGAGTGCCTTCTTCTTGGCGCCGACAACCTTGCCCTTCTTAAAGTGCAGGGAGTACTTGTTGCCGTCGCGCCAGACGGTGACGTCCATGTACTCGGAGGCGTACTGGGTCGCGCACGAGCCCAGGCCGTTGGTGCCGAGCGAGAAGTCGTAGTCGCCGCCCTGGTTGTTGTTGTACTTGCCGCCGGCGTAGAGCTCGCAAAAGACGAGCTCCCAGTTAAAGCGCTTCTCGGAGGGGTTCCAGTCGAGCGGGCAGCCACGGCCGTTGTCCTCTACCTGAATAGAGCCATCGCGAAAAGCGGTGAGGGTGATGAGCTTGCCGTAGCCCTGGCGCGCCTCGTCAACGGCGTTGGACAGGATCTCGAAGGCGGCATGCGCACAACCGTCGAGTCCGTCCGAGCCAAAGATGACGGCGGGGCGCAGGCGTACGCGCTCCTCGTCCTTGAGCTGGCGGATACTGTCGTTACCATAGTTTGCGGTGTTTTTTGCCATACTCGCTCTCTCGGTGCTCCTTTGCTGCGTTTAAGTCATATAGATAGTCAAAGTAGCATAGCCCAGCCCACAGACGATTCCACCCAACACGAAATCCATCGAACAATCGTTCGTGGTATATTGATTGATGTTACTTTATTGGGAGAAATAGCTGAATGAAATCAAGAGTTATTTGATTTCATTTAGTAGGATAAGACATATATTAAACGAAAACGAATCAAGAGAGCTTTTATTTAATAGAACGGTGAAGATATGAAGATTATCGAACGTCCTCAATATATGGAAGCGCTTCTTGGCGCTAAGGGAACGCCGGACATCAAGGTTATTGCCGGCATTCGTAGGTGCGGCAAATCTGTTCTACTGGAAGCTCTTGCTGATCGCTTTCGTGAGGCCGACCCCGATGCCAATATTATCCGCATCAATTTCAATCTCCTCGAATTCGAGGAACTAACGGATTATCGAGCATTGCATCGCTACGTTGAGGAAGGCTATTGCGAGGGCCTCGATAACATTGTGATGATCGATGAGGTGCAAACCTGCGTTGGGTTCGAAAAAGTGGTCAATAGCCTTCATGCATCGGGAAAATACGATATCTACGTTACTGGCTCCAACGCTTTCTTGCTTTCGAGTGATTTGGCGACGCTTTTTCGCGGGCGGACATATGAGGTTGAAGTATTTCCGTTTTCCTTGCTGGAGTTTTCGACATATCACGAAATTCATAACCCGGACGAAGCGCTTGACCGATATTTGAGAGAGGGCGGAATGCCTGGCTCATATTTGTATCCTAGCGAGCGAGCTCGCTATCGATATATTGCGAACGTGCTAGATGTCTTGGTTTTGCGTGATGTGGAAGAAAAGCATGGGGTTCGTAACAAGGTGCAGCTAGAACGTGCATGCGATTTCCTAATGGTCAATATCGGTAACATATCTTCTGTTAGCGGGATTGTGGCTGCGCTGGATGCTGCCGGAACACGCGTTTCCGTGGCAACGCTCGCCCAGTACCTCGGATATTTATGCCAGGCCTTTGCGTTCTATCGAGTGCGCCGCTATGACGTAGGCGGTAAAAAGTACCTCACTTCGGGTGATAAATACTATTTATCGGATCATGCAATCAGATACGCAAAACTGGGCACTAAAAAGCTCGACTTCGGGCACGTATATGAAAATATGGTCGCCATAGAGCTCCTAAGACGCGGTTGGGAAATCTATGTCGGGGTGCTTTATAAGAAGGAAATCGACTTCGTGGCAATTCGTCGCGATGAGCGAGTGTATATCCAAGTTAGCGATGACATTTCGCGTCAGGAGACTTTTGAACGCGAAGTGGCACCCCTGCTTGCGATACGTGATGCGTATCCCAAAATGGTCATTGCGCGAACAAAGCACGAGGCTGTTGATTATGAGGGGATTAAGGTGGTCGACATCGCCCGATGGCTGATGGGGGAGGGGCCGGATGTCGAATAGCGGACAGTGATAGTTTACGCTCGCGTTTACTCGGACAAAACCGAGTCGGTTTTGTCCGAGTAAGTTTGAATAGCGAATCGAAATTGTTATGTCCACATGGCGATGGCGGACATGGTTTCCATAATGACAGATATAGTTGACATCTTGTGAAGGATGCAATATATTTCTGTCATGTTGCAACGGATATCTGTCCACATTTACGAAAGGAACTCCATGCCGGGCAAAAAGAACCTACGCATGAAGGCGGCACGCGCGGCGGCTGGCCTTTCGCAAGCTGACTTAGCCCAAGCCGTGGGCGTTGCGCGCCAAACCATCGGCCTTATCGAGGCGGGCGGCTACAACCCCACGCTCAATTTGTGCGTGGCAATCTGTAAGGCGCTGCGCGTTACGTTGAACGACTTGTTTTGGGAAGACGAAACCGACGCCGACCCTAATACTCTTTAGGAGTTCACTATGAAATATGAAGATCTGAAAATCGTGCAAAAGTGGCGTGAATATGCCGGCCCAAAGGATGAACGCCTGGAGGCTGAGAACGCGAAGATCTACAAGATTGGTTTCGTGCTGCTTTCGTTTGGCATGTTGATGATCTTTTTCTACCAGTTTATAGCTCGACAGGTTGCGTGGGTTCACAGCGACGCCAGTGAAATGTCGCATGGCTTTGCAACGCCATTCGAGGCAGCCATGTATTTTTGGCTCGTTCTCGTGATGTTGATTTGCGCAGGGCTGCAAACGCGGAAGGGCTATGTCGATACCAATCGTTTTGGGCAAACCGAGCATCTTCCTGTTGGATATTTCCTGCTTGTCAGCGGTCTTAGCGGCGCCGCGTTCGCGCTTGTTATTGCCGCAATGCGCTGTGTCGCTGAGGCGCAGATCGTACCGCTCGAAAGCGTCTTTTGGTTGGCGAACCTGGCCACGGGCGTGTTCTGCGGTGCGACGATTTTCGCGGCCACGTTTGCTGTCCTGTGCGCAACGTTTTTCACGGCGAAAAGACGCCGTGCC
This sequence comes from Collinsella sp. AM10-26, assembly GCF_003472525.1. Classification (NCBI taxonomy): domain Bacteria; kingdom Bacillati; phylum Actinomycetota; class Coriobacteriia; order Coriobacteriales; family Coriobacteriaceae; genus Collinsella; species Collinsella sp. AM10-26. Next base: position 39,963 of record NZ_QRMC01000002.1, on the reverse strand, counting down.
AAGCTCGAGGCAGAACTCGACTCCTCAGACGACATTTAATGCGCAATGGGCTGGCTCTGGGTATTCAGAACCAGCCCATTTTGATGTTCGATGAGCCGAGTCGGCGTCTCTCACAATAGTAACTAGGAGCTAGCGAGGCCTATCCGAATTGACCTTATGAGCGGCGTCGGTTTCGAGCGCCGTGCGGCGGGCGCTGTAGGCGACGAGGCCGGCGCCTGCCGCGGCGAGTGCTGCAGCGGCTGCCGTAAGGGGAGCGTTGACATCGCCCGTGCCCGCAAGCGCGCCCACTTTTCCGGAGCGCTTGTTATTGCCGTGGTCCTTGCCACTGCCGGAGCTGCTTCCGCCGGAGCCGCCGCCCTCGTCAGCGCCGCCGCCACTCGAGCCACCATCGCCGTCTGCTGTCATCGGGGCGTCATGAAGCCCTGTCGTATTCGCGCTGTCGCATACGCCGACCTGAACTTCTGAGCGCTCGCATGCCGCGTCGGGTACATGAAGCTCGTGCAGTACGGCGCCCAGCGTCGAGTTTGCGCCCGGTCGAATTTCCTCGAACGTTACGGGATCGAGTGCCACCAGGTCACGCGCCTTCGCATACAGCGTGACGCGTTTGCCCACCTCGTCGCCCCAGCTCTCCGGGATGGCAAAGCTCATGCGGAATTGTGCCGTGCAGCCCGGTGCCAGCACGGCGTTTCCATTGTCGGCAACCAGCGGGTGCGTTGCAAAACGTGTGCCCAGCGTCTCGAGCGCGTACTTCACGTGTGCCATGTCGTTGGCCGAAGCGTCCTCGGCAAGCTCCGGATCGTAGATCGATGCCGTGCGTGCGTTCGCTCCGAATCCGATGGATGCGCTGGAGAACGGCTGGTTGGAACCCTCTCGGTACAGATCGATCGTTCCGGCGGTCAGCAAGGTGTTGCCGTCGTTTCGCACCGTGACCATGAAGGATTCGCCTGCCGCTCCGGGCACCACCGCGCCCGAGGTAGCGACCGCGCCCGTCGGAGTGGCACACGCCACCAAGGGCACTTCGATGCCGTGCAGCTCTGCCTCGCTCTTCTCCACGCTCACAATGTGCGTGGCGAGCGCGGAGAGCATACCACCCGACGTCAAAAATGTCGTTATCTGATCGACGGGATGGTCCAGTTCGCACATCACGAACGGCTCCGTGAACAGATCGCCTGCCAAGGTGCTGGCGAAGATGCGGAAGTGCTTGCCCATCACTGCTACCGGGTTGCCTTCTTCGTCGTAGGTTTGTCCCACCTTGCCATCGGTGTTCTCTACATAGAGCACGCACCTGCCGTTGTTGCTCACGCTAAACGATGCCGGGCCACAGCCTGCGGCGCCCACGGGCTGCGTTGCAAATGCCGATGCGCCTCGCGTCCAAGTAATATGCTGCAGTTGCTCGTTGACGGTTGCCAAAAAGCCCGAATGTTGTGGCCACGGCACCGCACAGGATACCGTGGCGTCTGGTGACATAACGTCCCAGGCAGCAATGGACTGGCCGATCACGGCGTACGATGCGCAGCCGCAACCGTCTGCGGTCTCGTACGCAACGGGCACCACCATTTTGCCGTTGATATTTTCGGGTGCGCCCAGCTCGATGCTCGACGGTGCTTGCGGAAAGCGGAGAACTTGGCGGAACGTCAGGCTGTCGCCCGAAACGTCCGACCACAGGGTAAAGCACTCCAGCGCAACCTCAGCCTCGCTGCCGAGCGCCTTTTCTGCGGTGGTTCCGTGGCGGTGGAGGTAGGCACCCGACAGGCGCCCGTCGACCACCGTCTTGCCCACCGTGATACGCGGGCACTGCAGGCAATGGTAGCCATCCTCTTGCAGGCGGCCGCGCGAGATGCTGCGCCATGACGTATGCGACACCACGCGGGTCTCGTCATTACTTATGCGCAGGCGCACAACGGACAGTATGCCGGCTGTGCTTGCCGTATCGAAAAGGGTGTTGTCGCCGGCGGGGCGCTCGCCCGAGACCAGCAGCACGTAGGCGTCCCGGTTTCCTCTACCGTCCGTATATTTCACCACGTCGAAGTCGTAATCGTATATGCTGTCGCGCTCCACGTCGTTCTCGCCAAACCCAAGGGGAAAGTCCACGGGCGTGGGAGCGGACCACGTGCCGTTTGCCTTTGTGTGCACCACCAGGCGCGAGCGGCCATTGTCGCCGTAGCGCACCGAGGCGATGCGGAATAGACACTCCACGCCGGCAATCATCATTAGCCTCATGTGGGCTTCGCTGAGCACGCCGGAAAACAGTACGTTGTCGCTTGAGGGTTTTATGCCGCCACGCTCGTCCTCTGACACGCCGGCAGAATTGGCGTTGGGGTCCGCAACGGCGTTCGTTGCCTGACCGATATAGGTGTACTCATACATCGGCGCGGCGTTTTCGTCGTTCTCTATCAGTGCATGGACGAAATGCTCGATCTGTCCCGTGTCGTCGCTTTCTGCATCCGCTTCGAGCTCAATGCGCGTGACCGCTTGATCCCAATCGCGCACGACAGGCGCGACGTTTACGGCAGTGGCCTTAACCTCGGCGCGTGCGAGCAGCTCGGCGTTAGTGACGATGGTGGCCGATGCGATAAATTGCGGAACGCCGCCCGCCTCGGCGTTGCCGGCTGAGCCGAAGCAGGCATCCAGCGTATAAGGTGTATCTCCACCCAGGGCCAGCTCAGAGCGCTGGAGCACATACTGATCGCCATTGTTCACTGACATATCCCACGAATCGGCGAGTGTGGGCCACGATCCCGACCAAGCCTTGGTGGTCCACTTGAACATTACGAACTGGAGTATCACGTCGACATCGACGTCTGCACCTACGCGCAGTCGCGGAAGCTGGTGTCCATCTGCCTTCTCGTACCCAATGAACAGCGTGAGGGATGCGGCGCCGCGCACGGCAGACGAAGCGACGCCTGCAACGCCGGCGCCAAAGGTGACGGCAAGCCCGATCTGGATGGTAAACGAGCCCGACGTGTTTGAATAGTCGAGCGAAATGTTTTTAAAAAACGCCGCGCCGCTGCCGTGCGTGTGGGCACCCACGGCGAGCGCCAGCTTCGCCAGCACCCAGGGGTTGACGTTTAGGAAAAAGGGCACTGGTCCCAAGGTGAACTGTTCGGTCCAGTTGAGGTCGGTTCTTACCTGGAAGAGGGCCTTAATATTGCCACATGCGGGATCGTTGTTGTCACCCCAGGTCTTGCCCACCCAATCGTAGGCGAGCGAGCCGTACAGCTGCGTGGCGATATCCATCGTGAACAGCGGCGTGCAATGGTGGCGAAGGAGCTTGGTGTTCCTTGGATCGGTACCCGAACCAGCACTCATGCTCTTGTACTGACTCCACTTCCCCTCCATCTTGTCGAGGTAGCGGGTTGCCTGCTTGGCGCCCGACTCACGCGGTGACTTCTTCCAGTACTCCGGATCCGGATTGCCCGAATCGTTCATATAGCTGGCTGGTTTGTATCCTCCGCCAAACAGTACGTACCCGGCAAACGAGAAATCGAACAGAATGGGGAACGAGGGCATCCAGCAGGTGAACTTGTTGCCGCCGATGCCGGGAAACGCCGCTGGGAAATCAAACGGAGTGATCTCTTGGTCCATAGTGGTGGGAATGATGGTGGTCGAGCCCGATTCCGACTTCGCGGCCGGCGCGGTGACAACGGCCATAGGGGATGAGATCGTGTAGGTTTTGCCCTGATAGTCGAGGACAAAGCGCAGCTTGCACCCTTCTTCCAGAAGGCCCGATGCCGCATCGAGGAACTTGTCTTCGAGTGTGAACGTTGCCAGATTATCCGAACCCGATGCGCTGGCCTTGATCTGACCGATCTGCGTGACGGTTTCGGGCGAACTGCCCGCGGCAGGCGTCACTTTGTTGATGCGCAGCGTTGCCTGTCCACCCTGTGGCAGATGTGCCTGCACGGTAAAGGCGTGCGTATCGGGCTGCTCGTTTGCCGTGTCGTCCTTCGGCAATGCCATGAACGTGGCTTCAGCGTATTGGATGTCCCATTCGTCGAATGTGAGCTGGCGGAAGTACGGCTCGCCGTCGGAAAGCGGACGCGTGGGCGCGGTTATGGCGGTGCCGCCCTGGATACGCGCAAGGGGAATCTCGACATCGCGGTAGCCCGCCATGCTAATGGAGATGCCGCCGTTAAAGTCGTACGCGTCGAGAAGCGTTGCCTCGTCCACGTAGCCTTCCGAAAGCGGCGCGACCTCAAAGATGGCCGTGCCCTCATCGTCGGTCGTGGCGGAGAGCTGCTTGCCCGCGGCATAACGCGACGCGAGCGTGACCTGCGCTCCCTTGACGGGCATATTCTTGTTGGCGACGTCGACCACGACCACACCAAACATGGTGCGCGAGAGAACGAGCACCCTGAAGGGGTCTTTTTCGTCGGCATAGGCTTCGGTGGGCGCGAACGGCAGCAGGAAGGCATTTTCGCTTCCCGGCACGCGAGGCAACATGATGCTCGCTAGCGAGGACGCTCCGGCAACAAGTAACGAACGGCGATCAAGCATCTTGGGCTCCCATCCCGCAGGTATCGGTGGAAATAATCCAATTTTGCGAGAAGGTGCCCCGTGGCGGTAGTGCCGTTCAAGGGTCAAAATGTCCAATTTAGGCGAGCGAAGTGCCGGGCTCCGGATCGCGTTCGATGCGCTTGGCAGCCCGGTCGCTAACGCAACATATGAGCGACCAGCTCGGCGCGCGTGCCGATGCCAAGCTTTGCATATACGCCGGATAGGCGGTTTTTAACAGTGCCCGGCGACACGCCCATATGGCGTGCGATTTCGGCGTTGGTCCACCCACGGCAGGCGAGCATGGCCATGGTGAACTCCGTGGTCGTTAGATCGTCGGCCACGTCCTCGCCCGAATCGGGGTTGTGGATGCGCCGCCAGCCGTAACTGAATCGATATGTAATCTCGATGATGCGTGCGAAATCGTCAGGGTATTGCGATTTTAGGCATGCCTCGATGAGTCCTTGCAAAAGGCCATGGTGTTCGCCGATGAGCTCGATAAGGCCGTCGGGACGCGCAATGTCCCAAGCGGCTCCGAAGTGTGCCTTTGCGGCGTCGACGTCTTTGAGGCTCATGTATGCCATGGAAGCTGCCAGGTGCAGGAACAGTTCCGAGATCGGATAGCTTTCCTGTTTCATGATCAGGGCGTTTTCCGCCATGCCCAGACTGCGGCCGTATTCGCCGCGCAGATACAAGGCGTGCGCCATCACGTAGCTGGCGAACAGGCGCAGGCCTTCGGGCAGATGCGCCGCAAGCGGATGAAACTCTTCGGCAGAATACGGGGAAGGCAAGTGCAACAGGACACTCGCGGCCGAGGCGAACAGGATATGCGTGGCGTGAGCGGCGGGCGATTCCTCGTCAGTTGGCGTATCGAGGATGCCCGTAAGGCAACGACGGGCATCGGCGATACGGTTGAGCGACAGACTGGCATATCCGCAGATAAAGCATGCGGAATAGCGCAGCGCGGGATCGGTGGCGTCAAGATAGGGGCGCGCCGTCTTGGCAGCGAGGGTGGCCTGTCCGCGAAAGTACAGCGCTTCTGCCGTGGCGATGGTGCGTGAATCGGGGTCGGAAATGCCTGCAACCGCAGCGTCAATCTGCCCCGGCACAAAGGCGGTGCACATCAACGGCATGGGAATGAGCGGGTAACTATCGCAGTCCATCTTCCATCTTCCATCAGGTGGCCACATTAGCAGCAATTGTACTCCTGTTGCTCGGGACTGGAATTTGTGGTTATCGCCTACGATTATGCCGAACGAATAAAGGAAGAGTCTATTGGCAATGCTCCCAAGGGAGCTACCGAAGTCTAGCTGACCTCGACATTAGGAAAAATTGCCACCCCTGCAAAAAGCTCCGTTGCAGCGATGGGAAACGAACCTTGCTCTGCATATAATGAGGGCATATGACAGCGCGTTTGCATATGCGCGGCGCGTTCCATCGAACCGAAAAGGAGCCCTGCATGGATCCCAACAAGCGTCCCGACGATATGGTGCGTATCACCACTCCCGAACTTGCCCAGGTGTTCATCGGCGAGCAGGTCACCGCAATCCGCGAGCAGATCGGTGACAAGAAGGTTCTGCTGGCCCTTTCCGGCGGCGTTGACAGCTCGGTCGTCGCGGCGCTCCTGATCAAGGCCATCGGCAAGCAGCTCATCTGCGTGCACGTGAACCACGGCCTCATGCGCAAGGGCGAGAGCGAGCAGGTCGTCGACGTGTTCCAGAACCAGATGGACGCCAACCTGGTCTATGTGGACGCCACCGACCGCTTCCTCGATAAACTCGTCGACGTCGACGAGCCCGAGGCCAAGCGCAAGATCATCGGCGCCGAGTTCATCCGCGTGTTCGAGGAGGAGGCCCGCAAGGTTGGCGACGAGGTCAGCTTCCTCGCCCAGGGCACTATCTACCCCGACATTCTGGAGTCGCAGGACGGCGTGAAAGCCCACCACAACGTTGGCGGTCTGCCCGAGGACCTGCAGTTTGAGCTCTGCGAGCCCGTTAAGCTGCTGTACAAGGACGAGGTGCGCGTCGTGGGCCGCGAGCTCGGCCTGCCCGAGAACATGGTTGAGCGTCAGCCGTTCCCCGGTCCTGGCCTGGGCGTCCGCTGCCTTGGCGCCATTACCCGCGACCGCCTCGAGGCGCTGCGCGAGGCCGACGCCATCGTGCGCGAGGAGATCGACAAGGCCGGTCTGACCATCTGGCAGTACTTTGCCGTGGTGCCCGATTTCCGCGCCACCGGCGTGCGCGAGGGCAAGCGCGCCTACGACTGGCCCTGCATTATTCGCTGCATCAATACCGTCGATGTCATGACCGCTGAGGTGCCCGAGCTCGACTGGGCGCTGCTCAAACGCATTACCGCACGCGTGACCGCCGAGGTCCCCGGTATCTGCCGCGTTTGCTACGACCTTACGCCGAAGCCCGTCGGCACGGTCGAGTGGGAGTAAGCTAACTCAGCTGGTAGGCGACGAGAACTAGCAGATGTGACAAAGGGACGGTCCCTTTGTCACATCTTCGATGTTATGTGCGGGATGGTACACCACACGGCGTGCCATCCCGTTCGTTATTTTAATGAGCCGGGTGCGCGAGCGGGAAGAATCACGAGCATGGTCGTTCCGCGCTTCGAGCTTTCTTCGACCTCGATGGAGCCGCCGTGAAGCGCGGCGATCTCCCAGACCAGCGCAAGCCCCAGCCCCACACCGCCATATGCTCTGCTGCGCGATCTGTCGACACGAAAGAAGGGCTGAAAGATGCTCGTCTGGTATTGCTTGGGAATGCCTGGCCCTTGGTCACGCACGCGAAGCAGCACGCGGTCGCCTTCGGCACGGGCGCCGATTTGCACGGTTGAGCTGGGCGCACTGTAGCGAATGGCATTCTCAACCAGGTTGAACAGTAGCCGATAGATCAACGTGTCGCAGCCGATCGTTTGCGCGTCGCCCTTGCTTACAAGCGTGATGCCCTTTTGCTCGGCAAGGGGCGCCAGGTCGGTGAGCACTTCTTCGATCATCGGCGCCAGGTCAATCGCATCGTTGCAAGGGACACTGCGCAGCTCGCTCATCTCGAGCAGGGTCTTTGTCATGTGCGTCATTCGCTCGGTCTGCTCCTGCAGCAGCCGGAGCAGGCTCGCTGTATCGGCATCGGCGTCGGGGTGCTCAGCGCAAAACAACTCAACCTGGGCTTGCATGAGCGCGAGCGGCGTGCGCAGCTCGTGCGCCGCATTGCCCGTAAACTGTCTTTGTGCGGATAATCCCTCGTCAAGGCGGGAAATCATGTCGTTAAACGACGCGCTGCAGCGCCTGAGTTCAGAGGGCACGTCCTCGCTGATCTTTGTGTCGGCGAGGTTGTCGGGCCGCACGCTCTCGACTTGCGCCGCAAAGGAGCGCAACGGCTGCAGCGCATATCCGCTCACGAAGTAGGCTAGCACGCCACCGAGCAGCGTCGCCGCCGCGGTTATGCACCAGCTCGTCGCGCTAAACGATGCTTGGGCGTCGCTCACGACGATGGTCAACTCATCGTCGAGCTCTTTGCTTGCCGGGTCAAATGAGCTGGGCGCTGCGGTCTCCACCTTGTTGTGCGCCGCCGCTTCTGCACCAATCGAGTCCATGTAGCGCATGCCGGAGTAACCAACCAGGCAATTCATAAGTACGCAGGTCGAACATATCAGTAAGGCCGTCATCAACGTGATGCGCCACTGCAGCGACAGCCGCTTCATTTGCCGTCCTCCATAACGTAGCCTTCGCCGATTCGGTTGCGGATGGGGTCGTGCCCCAACGCGCCGCGCAGCTTTTTGCGCAGCGATGAGATATGCACGCGGGTCGCGTTGCTAAAGCTGTTGACGCTGCTGTCCCATACATGCTCGATAAGCTCTTCCTGGCGCACCGGCCGCCCTTGGTTAAGCATCAGGGATTCCAGGATGCCGGTCTCCTTGCGCGTGAGGGATAGAACCTCGCCGCCCACGGAGGCGAGGCGCGCCTTGGTGTCAAAGCTCAGTGATCCACAGGTTAGAACAACGTCGCTTTGCGTAAAGCGCCCGAGCGTGAGGCTGCGCATGCGTGCCGCCAGCTCGTCAAGATGGAACGGCTTGGTGAGGTAGTCGTTGGCGCCCGCACCGAGCCCCGCTACCTTGTCGGAGACCTCGCCGCGTGCCGAGAGCACGAGCACCTTGGTCTCGCAATCAGTTGTCCTGAGTTGCCTGAGCACGGTCATGCCGTCGACATGGGGGAGATTGAGGTCGAGCACAACAAGATCAAAGGTCTCGACATCGAGCAGATCGAGGGCCTGTTGTCCGTCGTAGCAGCAGTCGACGCTATAGGCCAAGTTGCGCAGGCTGCGTGCGATCGCATCGCACAGCGCCCGCTCGTCCTCGACGACCAAGATACGTATAACGTTCTCCTTGCATAATCATTCACGCTTAACACGGATTTTATAGTCGGTATGGTCCAATGGGTCGCGAAACGAAAGGAGTGGTCAGATTGTTCAAAGCGATTAAGCCTGTGGCGCAGGTGGCTTTGCTGATCGTTGGGGTAGCCATGGTTGGCTTTGGAATTATGCGCGGCGAGGCAGATGCCGTGCTGGCCAAGGCAATCAGGCTGTGCTTGGAGTGTATCGGAATTGGATAAAAGAAAAAACACTGCATCGCATCTTTTAGCGCGATTTCGTGGATTGATTCAGGCGGCGGCGACGCTTGCGACCAATATTCACCTGCCTAACTTTGCCAAGGGCGGCATCTACCAGGGAGCGGGCAAAGCCGTCTGCGTGCCGGGCCTCAACTGCTACTCGTGTCCGGCGGCCTCGGGTGCGTGCCCCATCGGGTCGTTTCAGTCGGTGGTGGGCTCGTCTAAGTTTAGCTTTTCGTATTACGTCACCGGAACGCTCATTCTGATCGGCGTGCTGCTGGGACGTTTTGTATGCGGCTTTTTGTGCCCGTTTGGATGGCTACAAGAGCTTTTTCATAAGATTCCCAGCAAAAAGCTCTCCACGAAAAAGCTCAAGCCGCTCACGTACATCAAGTATGCCGTGCTGCTGTTTGCCGTGGTGCTGCTGCCCGTCTTGGTGGTTAACGATGTGGGTATGGGCGACCCGTTCTTTTGCAAGTACATCTGCCCGCAAGGTGTGCTCGAGGGCGCGATTCCGCTGTCCATCATGAACGTGGGAATCCGCTCCGCGCTGGGAAAGCTCTTTTCTTGGAAGCTCGCGATCCTCATTGTGGTTGCGGTGCTGAGCGTGCTGTTCTATCGCCCCTTCTGCAAATGGATTTGCCCCCTCGGCGCATTTTATGCGCTCATGAACAAGGTGTCATTGCTGGGGATTCGGGTTGATCATTGTAAATGCGTCTCGTGCGGCAAGTGCGCCAAGGTGTGCCAGATGGACGTGGACGTTACGCGTACGCCCGACCATGCCGAGTGCATTCGTTGCGGCAAATGCGTGGGCGCGTGCCCCGTCGATGCTATTAGCTTTCGCTACGGGCTGGGTTTGACGGGCGACAAACCCGCGCAGTCCACGCAAGCCTGCGAAAACAAATAGGTACCTATATAAGTTTCGATATAAACGGAGGAACCATGAAACTGTCAAAAATTGCGGCTCTGTTGATGCTGCCCGTGCTGGCGCTGACTCTCGCGGCGTGCTCTGCCCCCAAGGGCGACGCGAAGGATGCCACGAGCGGCGATGCGCAGATTGCCGAGCTCATAGCGCAAAAGCCGTCGAGTGCCGAGGAGGCGGCCGAGCTGTACCAGCAGCTGCTGCAAAAGGAAAACGAGATCTTTGCGAGCGATAACGCCCTATGGGAAAAGGTGTTCCTTGCGGCCAACAAAGACACTCCCATGATTGAGGACGGCAAGAACTACGGTGACTTCTTGCTCGATACCATCGAGGGCGCCAAGGATCAGTTTGCGGCTGACGAGCTTAAGACGCTTAAGGCGGGCGCGCAGCAGGTCAAGGAGATCGAGGACAAGCTCATGGCGCTGGAGAAGGAGTTCCCCGGATGCGGCAGCACGCCCGGCGAGGGGGAGAGCGTCGATGCCTCGACCGCAGGCATGACCAACGGCGAGAGCGGGGAGACGAAGTTTCCCAGCTTTAAGGGCAAGGACTTGGACGGCAACGATGTAAACAGCGACGAGCTGTTCTCCAAGAACAAGGTCACCGTCATGAACTTCTGGTTTACCACCTGCAAGCCGTGCGTGGGAGAGCTGGGCGATCTGGAGAAGCTCAACAAGGAGCTTGCCGAGAAGGGCGGCCAGGTCGTGGGCGTTAATTCCTTTACGCTCGATGGCAACAAAGACGAGGTGGCCGATGCCAAGGACGTGCTTTCCAAGAAGGGCGTGACGTATAAGAACATCTGGTTTAAGTCGGACAGCGAGGCCGGAAAGTTCACCTCCAACCTGTACTCGTTCCCGACCACCTATGTGATCGACCAGAACGGTAACATTGTGGGAGAGCCGATCATGGGCGGCATCAACTCCGCTGAGCAGCGCGAGGCGCTCAACAAACTGATCGATCAGGCACTCGCGAAGAGCGAACAGTAAGTCCGTGGGACAGACAACTGAAGGGGAGTCGCTGGAAACAGCGACTCTTTTTTCTGCTTCGGGGTAGCATCATGGGTATACGTCGAAAGGGGGCGGCTATGGTCGGCAGCATGGTCGAGCGGTTGCCGTTTTGGGGACAACTTACATCCGATGAGCAGACGCTCGTGGCAGAGCGCTCGTCGCTGCGATCCTTTGATGCCGGGCAGATAATCGGTAGCAGCGGAAATTCTTGCACTGGCATTGTTTTTATTATCGAAGGTGACATTCGCGTGAGCCTGCTTTCCGAGGAAGGCAAGGAGGTCACGTTGTTTAGGGTTGGCTGCGGAGAGTGCTGTGTCACCACGGCCTCGTGCGTTATCGAGCAGATTTCATTTGACACCATGGTGGTTACAGCACGCAGGTCATCGCTTTTGGTGGTGCCTGCGAGCGTGTGTGCCCAGCTCGCCCGCGATAATGTCTACGTTAAGGCCTTTATGCTCCAGGTTGAGGTGAAGCGCTACTCCCAGGTGGTATGCGTGCTGCAGCAGATGCTCTTTAAGCGCCTCGATCAGCGCGTCGCCAGCTACGTGCTCGAGCATTGCCGAGCTGCGGGCACAGCAGAAGTTGCCGTAACGCAAGACGAGCTTGCACGCGACATCAACTCTGCGCGCGAAGCGGTGACGCGCGCTCTGCGACGTCTTGCGCAGGACGGGCTCATCGAGATTAGGCGCGGACGGATTATCGTGCGTGATGTAGATGGGTTAGCACGGTTGGTCTAGACCTACCGCGCAGCTGCATCTGCCGTCGGCAACATATTTTCCGTTTGGTGACTTGGTCACAGAACGCGACCGCAGTGCCTTGGCATACTTGCCCAAAGCAACCAGCAAAGGAGTGCGCTATGGGATTGTTTGATTTGTTTGCAGGACCGGACATTAATGTGGGCGTCCAGGAATGGAAGGCTTCTAAGGGGGCGGTGCTGCTCGACGTGAGGAGTGCTGACGAGCATGGACAGGGCCACATTCCGGGCAGCGTCAACGTTCCGCTCAATCGTATCAACCAGGTGCTTGAGCTGTATCCAGACAAGGGCACGCAGCTTTTCGTGCATTGCCTGAGCGGTGCGCGAAGCAACCAAGCTGTGAGTTTTCTTAAGCGTTCTGGGTATGGCAGTGTCAAGAATATCGGCGGCATAAGCGGCTACACGGGAAAGGTGGTGCGTTGGCTATGAAGGTGGTTATCGTTGGAGGCGTCGCGGGCGGCGCATCGGCGGCGGCACGTTTGCGCAGACTCGACGAGCAGGCCCAAATTGTCATCTTTGAGCGCACGGGTTTTGTATCGTATGCCAACTGTGGGCTTCCGTACTACATTGGCGGCGTGATAGAAGAAGAGAGCGCATTGACGCTGCAGTCTCCCAAGGGCTTTTGGGATCGCTTTCGCATTGCGGTCAAGACGAGTCACGAGGTGTTTGCCATCCATCCCGATTCGCATACGGTCGAGGTTCGCAATATGCTGACGGGCGAGGAATTTGTCGAGACGTATGACAAGCTCATCCTGTCGCCGGGTGCAAAGCCGATCCGCCCTGCGTTGCCGGGCATCGACTCGGATAAAATCTTTAGCCTACGCACCGTTGAGGACACGCTGCGTATTCACAGCTATGTTCGAGAGCGGCGACCGAGCAGTGCCGTCGTGATCGGCGGCGGCTTCATTGGCGTCGAGACGGCGGAGAATCTGTGTGAGCTGGGGCTCCAGGTGACCCTTCTGCAGCGTCCCGTCCAGCTTATGAACAACCTGGATTACGACATGGCGACCCTTTTGCATACCGAGGTGCGTGAGCACGGTATCGATCTGCGCCTCAAGGCCGATGTGACAGGTTTTGAGGAAGTTGATGGCCGCGTTGTCACCCATGTTGCGGGCGATGACCCTATCGGAGCCGATATGGTGCTGCTTGCCATTGGCGTGGCACCTGAGAGCCATCTGGCGCAAGAGGCGGGGCTCGAACTGGGCATCAAGGGGGCTATTGTGGTCAACGACCGCATGGAGACCTCTGCTGCCGACGTGTATGCCGTGGGCGATGCCGTGCAGGTCACGCATCAGGTGACCGGCGAGGACGCGGTCATTTCGCTCGCCGGCCCCGCCAACAAGCAGGGGCGTGTCGTCGCCGATGTCATAGCTGGCATGGACAGCTGCTACCTCGGATCGTTGGGCTCATCGGTTATCAAGGTATTCGACTTGACGGCGGCAAGCACGGGACTATCCGAAAAGGCAGCACACGCGGCGGGAATTGACTGCGACAGCGTGGTCCTGTCGCCCGGTTCGCATGCGGGTTATTATCCGGGTGCAACGCCCATGACCATGAAGGTTGTCTTCGAGAAGCAGGGATTGCGCCTGCTGGGTGCGCAAATCGTGGGCATCGATGGTGTGGACAAGCGTATCGACGTCCTGGCGACTGCCATCCAGGCAGGCATGCGCGGCGATAGGCTTAAGGATTTGGACCTAGCATACGCGCCGCCGTATTCATCGGCGAAGGATCCCGTCAATATGGCGGGCTTTATGATCGAGAACCTCAATCGCGGCATACTGGCGCAGTGGCATTGGGAGGATGAGCCCAACTTGCCACGCGATGGCAGCGTGCAGCTGCTCGATGTTCGTACGGAAGGGGAGTATGAGCGCGGGCATATCGATGGTTTCGTAAACATTCCCGTCGATGATCTGCGCAATCGCCTGGGCGAGCTCGACCGGGCCAAGCCGGTTTACGTGATTTGCCAGAGCGGCATTCGCAGCTACATTGCTTGCCGCATTTTGGCGCAGCATGGCTTTGAGTGCTTTAACTTCTCGGGCGGCTATCGCTTCTTTGCAGCCGTGACTGAGGCTCGCCGCGGCAGCGCTAACGTTATGCCGTGCGGGCTCGAAAAGTAGCGCGCATTGGAATGTGACAAAGTGACAGCCTCTTTGTCGCATCGGGGATGTTATACGCGGGATGGTGCGCCATGCGGCGTGCTGTCCCGTTTTTTTGTTCGCTACATTCCTTACTGGTACCGGCAGAAAAGCTGATAGAGTAGGTCAAACGTGTCGAACGCGAACGGCGGGGGAGAGGTTGCCGTCCATGCTGGATCTCAGAGATATTTGCAAAAGGTATGTTGCGCAGTCGTTTACGCAGGTGGCGCTCGACAGCGTAAGCCTGTCTTTTCGCGATAACGAGTTCGTGGCCATCCTGGGTCCCTCGGGCTCGGGAAAAACTACGATGCTCAACGTCATTGGTGGACTCGATCATTTTGATTCCGGCGACTTGCTGATCGACGGCATCTCGACCAAGGACTTCAGCGACCGCGATTGGGATGCCTACAGAAACAATCGCATTGGCTTTGTGTTCCAGAGCTATAACCTCATTCCGCATCAGACCATTTTGGAAAACGTTGAGTTGGCGCTCACGCTCACGGGTGTGGGGCATGCCGAGCGCCGCCAGCGTGCGCGCGAGGCGTTGGAGAAAGTTGGCCTGGGCGAGCACGTTAACAAACGCCCGAGCCAGCTATCGGGCGGACAGATGCAGCGCGTGGCCATCGCCCGCGCCCTGATCAACGACCCCGAGATCGTGCTGGCAGACGAGCCGACCGGCGCCCTAGACTCAACGACATCCGTGCAGGTCATGGATTTGCTCAAGGACGTGGCGCGCGACCGTCTGGTCATTATGGTCACGCACAATCCCGAGCTGGCGTACAAGTACGCTACGCGCATCGTCAACCTGGCGGACGGCAAGATCACCGACGATTCCGACCCCTTTGATGTTGCCAAGGCCGCGCGCCGCGAGGCCAAGCCTACGCGCAAAACCTCGATGAGCTTTGTGACGGCGCTGGGGCTTTCTGCCCGAAACCTCATGACCAAGAAGGGCCGTACGGCCATGACGGCCTTTGCGGGCTCGATTGGCATTATCGGCATTGCGGCGATCCTGGCACTCTCCAATGGCGTAAACGGCTACATCAAAAAGGTTGAGGAGGACACGCTCTCGAGCTACCCACTCAGCATTTCCAAGCAGGATTACGACCTGTCGTCCATGATGGGCGGAGAGGGGGCCACGGATGACGGTTCGTCTGAAAGCGTGGATTCGTCCGACGACAGTGCCGGCGGCGAGGCTAAGGGAACCGATAAGATTCCTGTGGTCACGGCCGTAAAGGATATGTTTGCGAGCGTTAAGTCCAATGACATGACGAGCTTTAAGGCATGGCTCGATGCCGGTGGCGACGGCATCGATAAAGAGGTCAACGCCATTCAGTACGGCTACGGTGTATCGCCGGTTGTCTATCGTGCCGGCAAGGGCGATGAGAAGCCTGTCCGGCTGGTGCCCAACGCCATGACCGAGGCCATGAGCGGAGGCGCGAGCTCGGCGGCAACGGTGAGCATGGATTCCATGGGAACCTCGGTCTTTAACGAGATGATTGACGACCAGAGCCTGCTCGACAGCCAGTACGATGTCGTTGCCGGCCATTGGCCCACGTCCGCCAACGAGGCCGTGATGGTGCTTTCGAGCCGCGGCACGGTGGGCGACTATACGCTCTATAGCATCGGTGCGCTGGATATCGATGAGCTCAATGACCTGGTCAACAGCGCCATGACGGCCGACGGCAAGGTCGAGACGCCCGAGACCGGCACCGACTTTACCTACGACGATGCGCTGTCCACGACATTTAAGGTGTTGTCGCCGGCCGATGCCTATCGCAAAAACGAAGAGACCGGCATGTGGACTGACATGTCTGGCGATGCCGACTTTATGGCGTCCAAGGTTGCTGACGGTATCGACGTGCGCATTGTGGGCGTGGTGCGACCCAACGAGACGGCTAACGCGAGTGCATTGTCCCCGGGCATTGCCTACACGCATGCGCTGACTCGCCAGCTTATGGAGCGCGCTGCCGATTCGCAGATCGTGCAGGAGCAGCTTGCCCGCCCCGAGACGGATGTCTTTACGGGTAAAACCTTTGATGAGCTGCAAGGCGAGGCCAAGCAAGGCGTTGATCTGGGCAGCATGTTCAGCGTGGACGAGGCGGCGCTAAAGAGCGCGTTCTCGCTCGATACGTCTGCGCTCTCGGGTGCGGCCAGCGGTATGGACCTTTCTGGTATCGACTTGTCCGGTCTGGACATTGACCTTTCGGGCGTTGGGAAGGACATCGACTTCAGCGACATCATGGCCAAAGCGCCGGCTCCAGATTTCTCGGGCATCTTTGACGGTCTGGAGCTCACACCCGAGCAAATGCAGCAGGTGGGAACGCTTGCCAACCAGCTGTTTGAGGGCTTTATACAGTCGGATCAGTTTAAGGCGCTGTCGCCCGAAGATCTTAAAGACGCGTCAAAGCTTGCTGCCGCTTTCTCGACGTATCTTGAGCATGATGCCGACGCCCAGCAATACCTGGCTCAGCTCAAGGCGCTCGGCGGCGATGCCCTGGCCGAGCGTCTTGAGCACGCGATGACCGACTATGTGCAAAAGCAGCTGGCTCCGTATCTGCAGCAGTCTATGGATCAGGTGACCAAGACAATCAGCGAGCAGATCGCGATGACGGTATCGGCCCAGCTCAAGATGGGTGCGGCGGGACTTATGGACCAAATGGCGACGCAGATGTCTTCGAGTTTTGCCAACTTGGCGAGCGCCATGCGCGTGGATGCGGGTGCCTTCGCTCGTGCCATTCACTTCAACATGGACGCCGAGGACCTGAGCTCGCTCATGATGAGCTATGCCAAGGCGTCAAAGCTCACCTACGATAACAATCTGACCACGTTGGGCTATGCGGACGAGGCAGACCCCATCTCGGTCAAGATTTTCCCGCGTGACTTTGAGGCCAAGGAGCGCGTACTCGATCACATCGATGCGTACAACAAGCAGGTTAAAGCCACTGGCCACGATGAACAGGCGATCTCGTACACCGACTACATGGGCATCATCATGGGTTCGGTGACCGACATCGTGAACACCATCAGCTTGGTGCTCATCGCATTCGTGAGTATCAGTTTGATGGTGAGCTCCATCATGATCGGCATCATCACCTACATCAGCGTGCTGGAGCGCAAAAAGGAGATTGGCATCCTGCGCGCGATTGGCGCATCGAAGCGTAACGTGGCCAACGTATTCAATGCCGAGACCTTTATCGAAGGCCTCATTGCCGGCGTCTTTGCCATTGTCGTCGTGGTGGCTGTGAGCCTTCCGGTTAATGCCTGGGCGCTTGCGGCCAAGCAGGTTCCCAATCTGATGAGCCTGCCCGTTCAAGACGCGCTGATGCTCATCGCAATTTCGGTGCTACTGACGGTCGTTGCTGGCCTGCTACCTGCCCGCAGTGCATCCAAGAAAGACCCCGTGGAAGCCCTACGCTCCGAATAATGTGACAAAGGGACTGTTCCTTTGTCACATTGATTTGAGAATGGATGTTGATGTATTTATCGCTGGCCCCTATGGAGGGCATTACCGGGCATGTGTTCCGTCGCGTGCATGCGGAGTGCTTCGGCGCGCTCGATTGTTATTACACGCCGTTTTTGCCGCCGCCGCGGGTGGGCAATCGCTTTGGCGGCAAGGCGTTTAAAGAGATCGACCCTGCTAATAACCAGGGACTTAACGTGGTGCCCCAGCTGATGTCCAAGAATGCGGACGAGTTTGTGTGGGCGGCACAGGTGCTTGCCGATATGGGCTACCGCGAGGTCAACCTCAACCTTGGCTGCCCCTCGGGTACGGTTGTCGCCAAAGGAAAGGGTTCGGGCTTTCTGCGCAACCTGGATGAGCTCGAGGTGTTCTTGAGCGACGTGTGCGAACGCTCGCCCTTGCCGGTGTCGGTCAAGACCAGACTGGGGCTCGAATGCGATGACGAGTACGAGCGCGTGCTCGACCTCTATTGCCGAATGCCGCTGGCGGAGTTGATCGTGCATCCGCGCGTGCAAAAGGACCGTTATACGGGCTCACCGCGCAAAGAGTTTTACGGCGAGACGCTGGAACGGGCGCCGTTCCCCGTGGCCTATAACGGCGACATCTTTGATCTTGAGGACATGGATGCGCTGGTGAAGGCCTATCCCGGAACACGTCACGTAATGTTGGGGCGCGGCTTGCTTGCGAATCCCGCGCTGGCTCGCATGGTTAAGGGCGACCCTGCCGCTACCGC
Organism: Collinsella sp. AM10-26; assembly: GCF_003472525.1. NCBI lineage: Bacteria > Bacillati > Actinomycetota > Coriobacteriia > Coriobacteriales > Coriobacteriaceae > Collinsella > Collinsella sp. AM10-26. Next base: position 21,852 of record NZ_QRMC01000002.1, on the reverse strand, counting down.
CGCTGAGCTGCAACGCTTCCATGACATGCTGTTTGCGGCCTATGCGGACGAGATTGGGGGCAACGCGGTCTTTCGCATGAAGGAGTGGTGGTTCTACGCCAAATGCGCCTTCGCCGATCCCGCGACCGTTCACAAGCTCGTACGCAAGACCAAAAAGGTCGATGAATACCGTGCCGCCGTCGAGCGTGTCTTTCGCGAGCAGCCACTTGCGCCCATCGCCCGCTTTTGTGGCTAAATGATCCCTTGGGGACGGAGAAGAACGGATCGCCTGTGCTGGGCCCATGCAAAAAGCTGTACGCCAGCATCCAAAGATGTCGAAAAATGTCGACTTTGGATGCTGGTGTACATGTTTGGGTCGTATGGGTTGGGGCCCTGGACGGACAGAGCGTGCGTACTAGAGCAGGTTTTCCTGCACCCACGCGATGATGTCGCTCGATTCGTAGAGTGGTTTGCCGTCGATGAACAGGCAGGGAACCTGGCGTTTTCCGCCGACGGCGATGAGTGTCTGTTCGGCATCGGAATCGGTCGAGATATTGCGCTCGGGAATGGTCACGCCGTTATCGGCCAAAAAGTGCTTGACCTTTAAGCAATACGGGCAGCCGGTCATAACGTACAGCGCGAGCTCGTGATTAGTAGCCATAGGTCTCCAATCGGTTGAGGTTTTGATTGAAATACCCAAAGCCGCCGCGGTCTATGCGCGCGTCAACGAAGACTCGATGGCCTGGACCAGAAACGCCGTGGCTCCGGTGGCGCAGGGCTTGTCGTAGTAGTCAACAAAGCGCTGGTCGGCAAGATAACCGTGGGCGAGGCCCAGGTACGCCTCGTCTTGGGGCTCGCATCCCCAGTTGAGAGCAATCCAGCGACGATGCATCGCGACAAGCTTACGAGCCTCGTTGCTCTCTGGGTCGCCAATGCCCATGGCAATCGAGAGCTGGCCCAGAATAGCGCGTTCAAGTTCCTTCATGTCGTTCCATGTCTCGGGGTCCATGTCCAGCAGCGCCTCGTTTGCTGCATCGATAGCCTCATCGCCATAGCGCGCCCGCGCTTCGGCGCCGTAGCGCTCCTCGTTTTCCTGCACGGTGTGCCAGCGCTCCAGTTGCGGCAGGACGGCGCCCATGAGCGAGACGGCTTCGTCGAGCGACATGCCGGTGTTTTGCGCCAGCCGCGGGGCACAATCCTCGATCATTGCCTCCATGGTGGTGTCGTAGGTGTACTGGCCATGGTCGTAGCACCACTTGCAGTAATGGTCGGTCGCGGTACCCGCAGCATCGGTGCCGCAGTCGTCGGGCGTGAGTATCATGCCGCAGCTCTGGCAATAGTGCTCGGGCATTTCAAGCAGATGAGACAGTGGCTCGCCGGTCACGGCGGCGATGAGCTTCATCATGTCGATGCCCGGTATGACCTCGCCACGCTCCCAACGGCTGACGGCTTGGCGTGTGACGAAGAGCTTGGCGGCGAGCTGCTCCTGGGTAAGGTGATGGGCGCGACGGACGGCGATGAGCTTTTCTGCAAAGGCCATAGCGGCTCCTTTCTGCTGGTTGATGGCTTAAGCATACGCGGCAGCAGGTGCCCTTCCAAGCAACCGTTGGTTGCACGACGGAGGACCGCGGCGAAGAATTGCGCGCAACGCCCCACGCCTCCATGCCGTACAATGACCGGCATGGAACCTATCGCACACATACATACCGACCTGCCGCAGAAGTTCGGCATTCCGCGCAACAGCTTTTTGGCGCCCCATCTTGAGGGGCGCATTGTCTTTGAGCCGGAATATGCTTCCAGCGCGTCAGTTGAGGGTCTGGACTCCTTCTCTCACCTGTGGCTGCTCTGGCGCTTTGAAAACGGAACGCCCGGCGGCACGGCCGAAGACATCGCCGTCGATGCCAAGACGCAGGACAGGTCCGGCACCAATGCCAAGTGGTCGAAAACTGTGCGCCCGCCGCGTCTGGGCGGAGCCGAGCGCGTGGGCGTCTTTGCCACGCGCAGCCCGTTTCGCCCCAATCCTATCGGACTTACCTGCGTAAGGCTCGATCACGTTGAGCTCACCGACGATGGCCCCATCATCCATGTGCTGGGGGCCGATCTGCGCGACGGCACGCCCATCTACGACATTAAGCCCTACATTCCGTTTGCGGACTGTCACCCGGATGCGACCGGCGGCTGGATTGAGGATGCTCCGTGGCAAGAGCTCGACATCGAGTTCCCGCAGACGCTGCAGGATATGGTCCCGCCCACAAAGCTCCCCGGCCTGGTCGAGGTCCTGCGCCAAGACCCGCGCCGCGCAGGCAGCAAGCACGAGCCGAACCGCGTCTATCATCTGGCCTTCGCCGGGCTCGACATATCTTTTACGGTCGACGAAACCCAGCTAACCGTAGTTGCCGTCAACGACGCGCAAGACTAACCTGCCATTCGTCTGCACCCGTCAAATTAAGCGCCAAACCCCGCGCCAAAACCGCCCACGCTGGTGGACAATAGCGCCTATCGAAACAGTCTACTTTGCACGGGAGTCCAGCATGAAATACGACTTCACTTCAATCATCGACCGCCACGGCATGGACTCCATCGCCGCTGACTCTTGGGGCGAGATCCCCGGCATGGCTCCGAACGCGCCTGACGAGGGCTTCGACCGCATTCCCATGTGGGTGGCCGACATGAACTTTGCCACGGTGCCTACGGTCCAGGAGCACATCATTCAGCGCGCTCAGCATCCCATGTTTGGCTACTTTAACCCGCGCTCCGAGTATTTCGACCGCATCATCGAATGGCAGAGCCGCCGCAATGGCGTCGAGGGTCTGCGCCCTGAACATATCGGCTACGAAAACGGCGTGCTGGGCGGTGTCGTGTCGACGCTGCGTGCGTATGTTCAGCCAGGCGATGCGGTGCTGGTCCACAGCCCTACCTACATCGGCTTTACCAAGTCTATCGAAGCCGCGGGCTATCGCATTGTCCACAGCCCGCTTAAGCTCGACGACCAGGGTGTGTGGCGCATGGACTTTGAGGACATGGAGCGCAAGCTCGTCCAAAACCATATCCATGCCGCGGTGTTCTGCTCGCCGCATAACCCCTGCGGCCGCGTATGGGAGCGCGATGAGATTGAGCGCGCCATGGACATCTATCGCCGGCTCGATTGCGTGGTGATCTCGGACGAGATCTGGTCCGACATCATCATGCCCGGCCACAAGCATATCCCGACGCAGTCGGTGAGCGAGGATGCCCGCATGCGCACGGTCGCCCTCTATGCGCCGAGCAAGACGTTTAACCTGGCGGGCCTGGTCGGCAGCTACCACATCATCTATAACGAGACGCTGCGCGATCGCGTGTGCGCCGTGTCCAATATGACCCACTATAACGAGATGAATGTCCTTTCGATGCATGCGCTTATCGGCGCCTACCAGCCGCAGGGCTACGAGTGGGTCGATGAACTCAACGAGGTCATCGAGGGCAACATTGACTACTTCTGCGATTACGTGGACGAGCATTTTGAGGGCGTGTCCTATTCGCGCCCGCAGGGCACCTATATGGTGTTCCTAGACTGCACGGAGTGGTGCCGCGAGCATGGCCGCGATATTCAGTGGCTGCTCGATGAGGGCGCGCGTGTGGGCGTGGGCTATCAGGACGGCCGTCCGTTCCACGGATCTTGCCACATTCGCGTGAATCTAGCACTGCCGCTTTCGCGTGTAAGGGAGGCGTGCGACCGCTTGGACCGCTACGTTTTTGGGGTATAGGGGGCAAGCGATTCGGCCGCCGCGGTCTGCGCCCACGCCGTTAGCGTGCGTGGGCGCATAGGGCACAGAGGGCACAGAGGGCTGCGAGCACGTTTTCCGCGTTTGCTATTTTTCCTGAATCTGCTTGCCGCAAAGGTGCTCAACCGTAATTTCATACAGCTGGACGCCCCCTATGCTTTGTTTGATCTCCTCTTCGGCCTCCTCGGCGGAAGGGTAGTATTTGAGGGCGAGCTGGCGGATTGTATCTTCGACAAATGCCGGGTCATCGTTCACGAGGCGACAGCGGCCAAAAACCACGGTGCTCTGAACATAGGGTGCCCAGTCGTCATCCTTATACCAATCGTTGCCATAGACGGTAAAGCAGACTTTGTCGTTTCGTTTGAGTGCGTCGACCTTGTGTCCTGCCTTGGCACCATGAAAATAAATTTTGTCGTGCTCGGTGTCAAAGAAGTAATTGACGGGAATGGCATAGGGATAGCCATCGTCGCCGTTGACGGCAAAAACGCCGCGCTTGCAATCGGCGAGCAGCTCTCGCGCCTGTTTATCGGTGATGGCGCGCTTTTTTCTGCGAAGAGGCCTAAACATTGTGGACTCCCTTTCTTTTTGCGTGCTGCGGGCACGGCGGTGGGCGGTATGTCTATATCAAGATACTCGTTCGGGCCGTGAGACCTGTGGGGATGTCCTATTTGTCGCAGATTGAAACGTATGCCGTTTTGCCACGGGGACGGTCCTTCATAACCCGCCGTTTAGAAGCGTCCCCGACGACTGGTTCCGTTTGCGGGGAAGGCGTGGGACAATACCGAGCGAATGTGATTGGGCGTCTGGGAAAAGGGGTCGCGATGAACAAGTTGAGGACGCTTGCCGACGTGTTGCGACAGGCTGGCTTTGCACGCATCACGGGCCTGTTTCTTATCTTTTACCTGCTGTGCTCGACGGCTGTCTGGCTGTCCGAGCCCACGACCCTCACGTTTGGCGATGGTCTCTGGTTTAGCTTTGAGACGGTCTCGACCATCGGCTTTGGCGATATCCCGGCCGAAACGCCGGTCGCCCGCGCTATTACCGTCGTCCTGAGCGTCATCAGCATCTTCTACATCGCCATGCTCACGGGTGTGGCGGTGAACTACTGCAATACGCTCATTAAACTGCGCCAAAAGGACACCATGGCGCGCTTTATGGATGATCTTGAGCATTTGGAAGAGCTCGATCGTGACGAGCTCGCTGACCTGTCGCGCCGCGTACGCGAATATCGCCGACGCCAACGCTAGAACGGGCGCCGTGCGTCACGACGAGGGGGACTGAATATGAATATCACCGTGTATCTGGGCGCCAGCGTCGGCAATGACCCGGCGTTTCTGCCTGCGGTGCAAGAGCTGGGCAACTGGATTGGCTCCAACGGGCACGCGCTGGTATACGGCGGGTCTAAATCGGGCCTGATGGGCGCGCTTGCCGATAGCGTGCTCGATGCTGGCGGGCATGTGACGGGCGTTGAGCCGAGCTTTTTTATCGAGGCAGAGTTTCAACACGAAGGTATTGACGACCTTATCGTGACGAGCGATATGGCTGAGCGCAAAGCCAAGATGATTGAGCTTGGCGATGCCTTCATTGCCTTTCCCGGCGGGACGGGCACGCTCGAGGAGATTGCCGAGGTCATGTCTGCGGTATCGTTGGGACACCTGAGTGCTCCGTGCATCCTGTATAACCTGGACGGTTACTACAACGACCTCAAGGCGCTGCTCGGGCATATGATCGATAAGGGCTTATCGAGTCCGCAGCGCCAGCAAGGCATCTACTTTGCCGACGATTTGCGCGAGATTGCCTCGATTATTGGGAGTTGAGGTTCGCATCCGTAGTGCCCTGGCACTCAATGGTGTCGTTTGGGGCGCAGATGGTTGGCTCGTCTGGACAATGCTCGCCCTACAATAAGGCGTATCTATGTTGACTTTGACCACGGGAGGACCCGATGGGTAACCTGGCAAAACCCAAAAACCGTGCGCTGTTTTTAGCTAGCGTTGCTGTGACTGGCGCTTTCGCAGGCGCTGCGGTCTGGCTGTTCTTTTTTGCGATGGAGCACGGTATCGACTATCTATGGACCGAGATTCCGCAAATGCTGGGCGTCGCTTCGCCCGAGCTCGCGAGCGGTCCGTTCGGTTTTTTACCGTACCCGTTTTTCGTCTGCCTGCTGGGCGGCCTGCTGATCGGTCTGTACGAAAAGATGACGGGCACCAAGACCGATGACCTCAACCAGGTGATGGCCAAGGTAAGGCGCGACTGCCGCTACCCGTACGACAACCTCGGCAAGCTATCTCTTGCGGCATTGCTGCCGTTGCTGTTTGGCGGAAGCATTGGACCGGAGGCTGGCCTGACCGGTGTCATTGCAGGTCTGTGCAGCTGGGTCGGCGACCGCATGCGTTGCTTTGGCGCCGAGTTTAGGCAACTCACGCTGCTGGGTACCCAGGCTGCCCTGACGGCGCTCTTTACCGCGCCTGTCTTTGGCTTTGTGGCGCCGCTCGCCGGCAGCGCCGACGGCCAGGGCGCCGACGACGATGAGGACTCAGCGTCCGACGAGATCACCATCAAGCTGCCCAAGGCGCAAAAGACCGTGGTCTACGGCATCGCGATTGCCGGCGGCTTGGGCACCTATCTGTTGCTCGGCCAGCTTATGGGCGGCGGTATGGGTATGCCGAGGTTCGAGGCTGCTCGGGTGGGCAACCTCGAGCTTGCCTGGCTTATTCCCCTGGCGCTCATCGGCACTGTCTGTGGCTGGCTGTACTTTGTTTCGGAGCACGCGAGCGAGGCACTGGCCCACGCCATGGGGGAGCACCCTGTCATCAAGGCCATGCTGGCCGGTTTGGCGCTCGCCATTTGCGGCACGGTCCTGCCCTACACCATGTTTGCCGGCGAGACGCAGGCCGATGTGCTCATGGAGACCTATATGACCATTCCCGCTGGCGTACTCATTGCAACCGGTCTTGTCAAGGCCATGCTGACGCCCGCCCTTATCAACATGGGCTGGCGCGGCGGCCACTTCTTCCCGGTTATCTTCTCGGGCGTAAGCCTGGGCTACGGCCTTGCTGTCTTCACCGGCGCCGATCCGGTCTTTTGCGTCGCCGTCTGCACGGCATCGATGATGGGTGCGGTCATGCGTCAGCCGGTCATGGTCGTGGGCCTGCTGCTCATGTGCTTCCCGCTCAAGGGTATCGTCTGCATGATCATCGCCGCCGTTATCGCCGCCGGCATTCCGCTGCCCAAGCCGCTGCGCAAGTAGCACGATAGCGCGCAGTCAGTACAAACATCTCAAGTCCGGTGCGGGCGCTGTGTCACGGATTTGCGGGTGGACTGGATTTCGTTCGGTATCGGCGCTACTTCCAAATTGCAAGCGCGGCGGTGCCCAGTACGATGAGGGCGAGACCGATGGCGCTGCGTCGTGAGAGTTTTTCGTTGAATGCCAGACGCGCAAATAGTACCGATACGACAATCGATAGTTTGTCGATCTGCACCGCGACGCTCACCTGGCCTGCAGCGATGGCGTAGTAATAGAGCAGCCACGATGCTCCGGTTGCGATGCCCGATGTTACGAGAAATGTGAGTTCGCGCCGGTCAACGTGCGCGACCTGCTCCAGTTTTCCCTTGGCTGCCACGATTGCCCATGCCATAACCAGTACCACGCAGGTGCGGATTGCCGTGGCCAGGTTTGACTCGACGCCTTCGATGCCGATCTTGGCGAGGATGGAGGTGAGTGCCGCGAACACGGCGGCGCCGAGGGCGTAAGCGAGCCAGGTCCGGTCTTGCTGCTGCTCGGGTCCGGCGGACTGCTTCTTCTCGATCATTAAAAACGTGCCGAGGGTGATGACAGCGGTTCCCACGAGCTTAACCGCAAGGTTGCTCGTCTCACCAAAAAGCGCGATGGCGACCAGCGCGGCGAGCACGGTGCTCATCTTGTCGACCGGTACGACCTTATTGACGTCTCCGATGCTCAACGCCTTAAAGTAACAGATCCACGAAGCACCTGTAGCGAGTCCCGAGAGGACGAGAAAGAGCCAGGATCTGGGTTCGATACTGCCAATGGTCCCAATGGATCTAGAAATGCCCGCCATTGCCCAGGCGAAAACGAGCACCACGCAGGTGCGAATGGCCGTCGCGATATCGGAGTCGGTCTGCTTGATACCGCATTTGGCCAAGATGGATGTGATGCCGGCAAAGAATGCTGACGCAAATGCTGCGACGACCCACGACACGGGTGTGATGCCTCCTTGGATAATGGGTTTATCCTGCGAGTTTTATGGACATAAGGATACCGCCCCACCATGAAGGTTTGATATGGCCGCGGCGAGACGGGGCCATGTTCCGGGGAGCCATTTGGTTAGGGCTCGAATTGAAGGTGAATGTTTTTCCGAGAAGTGAACGGCATGCCGTGAAGGGTGGTAACGACGTTGTTACTGCTTCGTCTTATCTAGTAAATGAGGTGGGGTGCCGCCCAAGTCCTTTAGCTGTCGATTACAGGTCGCGTACTCGATAAACCTTGGTGCTGACGGTGCAGCTGATTGCGCATAGCGCGAGGGCCAGGACGGCAATTCCTGCGCACAGGCAGCCGAGGACGGCGGAATCGGGATTTGCCCCGGCAATCGACATGAGCCAGTTGCTGATGGGGTTGGAGGAGCTCAGCGTGGCCATAGCAAGGCAACCGAGCAAGGCAAACAGACCAACGGACAGGCGCAGCGCCTCCATGTGTCCAAAACGAAAGAACAGCGGCTGCGCCAAAAACACCATCATGAGGGAGATGAGCATCGAGGCTGCCGAGGCAATTGCGATCTCAAATACGACCTGTCCCGTCGGGAAAATGCCTGCATTATTGAAGAGTGGGATGGTGACGATGTTCAACAGCGCGGCCGCACATGCCATGATGGCCGAGAAAGCAACGATACACAGGTAACGTGCGCAGACGATGTCTTTGCGCGAGAAGGGCAGCGTTGCCCGATAGCGCTCCCATCCGTTTTGATTGTCGAAGCCGGCTAGCGAGTTCATGATCATGATGGGCGACATGGCGCTGACTGCGCAGGCGCCAGCACTCATGCCGGAATCACCATCCGATGCGTTGGCGAGGGTCATCACGATGAATATAAATAAGCCGACACCCGCGATGCTCGGGATAAGCGTGCGAACGATGGCGAGCTCGGACATAAAGGCGCGTTTCATTTCGAAGCCCCTTTCAGCATGAGGCGAAGGTAGTCATCAATGGTTGCCCGATCGCAGGGAATCTCGGGGAAAGCCTCGAGCGTATCACGGCGGTTGGGCACGAGCACGTCCACGCTATAGGCGTGGCGGGCAGCACGGGCGCCTTCGACGCAAGCCATGAGCTCTGCGGCCTGTGCTTGCGTGCAGTGGGCGATTCCGGCGCGGTCGGTAATGTCCTCGCGTGGCAGGTCAAATGCAATCGAACCGTTATCGATGCAGATGACGCGATCGGCGGCGCTATCGAGGTCGGACGTAATGTGGCTCGAGAGCAGTACGCTGCGCTGGCCGTCGGAAACAAAGGCGAGCAGCTCATCGAGCAGCTCCTCGCGCGCCATGGGATCGAGGCCCGCGGTGGCTTCGTCCAAAACGAGCAGCCTGGCATTGTGGCTGAGCGCACAGGCGAGCTGCAGCTTCATACCCATGCCGCGGGAGAGGTCTTTGACCTTGGCTTTGGGATCAAGGCCAAATCGTTCGATAAATCTGGCGAATGTTTCGCGACTCCATGTGGGGTGCGCCGGGCCTACGAGCGTCTCGATCTGGCCCACCTTGAGCGTGGAAGGGAAAGGACACGTGTCCAGGACAAGACCGATGCGGGAGCGCAGATGGCGCTGTGTCTCGCCGGGCGCGTCGGTGCCGCAGTGCTGCCCAAACAGGTGCACCTCGCCGGCATCGAGCTTTATGAGTCCGAGCGCGGCGCGAATCGTCGTTGTCTTACCGGCGCCGTTTGCGCCCACAAAGCCAACAATCTGGCCGGGCTCCACGGTGAGTGTGACATCGCGTAGGGAAAAGCGGTCGCTTACGCGGCGTGAGACGCCTTTGAGTTCTAGCAAGTTTTGCATGGTATAGCCTTTCTTGCAGATGGCTACTGCATGGTTTCGGGGGCTACAAGGTCGAGCATCTCGTGCAATTTGTCGCGCGTGACGCCCAGGGTTTCGGCCTGCGTAGCGGCCTGCGCAAGCAACTCTTCGATATGGCAAAGCTGGTTTTCGCGCAAGAGTTCCTGGTTGCCCTCGGCGACAAAGCAGCCCTTGCCCTGCACGGTACAGATAAAGCCAAGTTGTTCCAGGTCGGCATAGGCGCGCTTGGTGGTGATGACACTCACACCGAGGTCGCTCGCGAGCGCGCGGATGCTGGGGAGTTTGGCTCCTGCAGCGAGTGCGCCCGAAAGGATCTGAGCTTTGACCTGCGAGGAGATCTGCTCATAGATGGGCTTGTCGCTCGAATTGGATAGGATGATGTCCACAGCGGCTCCTTAGCTGTTGGGCTACACGTGTATATAACCGGTAAGCACAGTATATATACACTATGCACAGTTATGCAAGAGGAAATGTGGAATAGCCTGCCAGTGTCGCGCTTACTTCAAAACAATCTCAATCTGTAACACCTAGGTCCGTTTTGGGTCGCTTGCTGTTACAGATTGAGATGTTATTTGCCCGCCTGTCTATTTGTCTCAATCTGTAACAGTAAGAGTCGATTTGGGCGGCTAGATGTTACAGATTGAGACATTGGTTGCCTTCCTGCCGGTTTATCTCAATCTGTAACAGGTGGAGGCTCAAAACCCGTCTTTCTGTTACAGATTGAGACGAGATTGAGACGGTGTCGATCTTCCCAGCCGTTTATCTCAATCTGTAACACCAGGAACGCTAAAACCCGTCTATCTGTTACAGATCGAGACAGTCCTTGAGGCGGCTGCCCGGTGCACAGCGAGCTTGGCTGATGAATTTGTCCTGATAGGTGCTCTGTGGCGGGATTTCGCGGCTACAATAGTACGGTTTCAACGACGTAATGCACTCAATGCAAGAAAGGATCCGCATGGCAAGCCTGTCGGATGAAATCTCGTCGCGCCGCACATTCGCGATCATCAGCCACCCGGACGCCGGTAAGACCACGCTTACCGAGAAGCTGCTGCTCTATACCGGCAGCATCCAGACCGCCGGCTCGGTCAAGGGCAAGAGTTCGGCCAAGCATGCCGTCTCGGACTGGATGGACATCGAGAAGGAGCGCGGTATTTCCGTTACCTCCTCGGTACTGCAGTTCACCTACAACGGCGCCTGCGTCAACATCCTCGATACTCCCGGCCACCAGGACTTCTCGGAGGATACCTACCGTACCCTTATGGCCGCCGACGCCGCGGTCATGGTCATCGACGGCGCCAAGGGCGTCGAGGCCCAGACCAAAAAGCTCTTTAAGGTCTGCACGCTGCGCCACATTCCCATCTTTACCTTTGTGAACAAGCTCGACCACGAGGCCCGCGATCCGTTTGAGCTCATGGAAGAGATCGAGAACGTCCTGGGCATCAATACGTACCCCATGAACTGGCCAATCGGCAGCGGCCGTAACTTCCGCGGCGTGTTCGACCGTCAGACCCGTCGCGTCATCGCCTTTGAGGGCGACGGTCACGCCAACGCCACCAAGAAGGTCGCCGAGGTCGAGGCCGAGCTGGGCGACCCCGCCATGGATGAGCTTATTGGCGAGGAGAACCACAAGAACCTGATGGACGACATCGAGCTGCTCGATGGCGCCGGCGACGAGCTCGACCTGGATGCCGTGGCCTGCGGCAAGCTGAGCCCGGCGTTCTTTGGCTCGGCGCTCACCAACTTTGGCGTGGAGCCCTTCCTCAAGGAGTTCTTGCGCCTGGCCCCGACGCCGCGCGCCTATACCGATACGCTCACCAGCGAGCCGGTCGATCCGTGCCGCGACGACTTTAGCGGCTTTGTGTTTAAGATCCAGGCCAACATGGACAAGAACCACCGCGACCGTATCGCCTTTGTGCGCATTTGCTCGGGCAAGTTCGAGCGCGGCATGGATGCCTTCCACGTGCAGGGCAACCGTAAGCTCAAGCTTGCCACGGGCACGTCGATGATGGCCGATGACCGCGCCATCGTGGACGAGGCGTACGCGGGCGATATCGTAGGCCTGTTCGATCCGGGTATCTTTAGCATCGGCGACACCGTGTGCTCTGGCAAGCGCCACGTACAGTATCCGCAGATCCCGACGTTTGCCCCCGAGATGTTCGCCCGCATCACGCAGGTCGACACGCTCAAGCGCAAGCAATTCGTGAAGGGCATGGAGGAGCTTGCCCAGGAGGGCGCCATCCAGATCTTCCGCGAGCTGGGTGCCGGCATGGAGAGCGTCATCGTGGGCGTGGTCGGCGTACTGCAGTTTGAGGTGCTCGAGCGCCGCCTTAAGGCCGAGTACCGTGTTGAAGTCCGTCGTCAGCCGCTGCCCTATACGGACATCCGCTGGATCCAGAACGACCCCGACACCATCGACATCCCGGGCCTTTCGCTCACGCGTGACACCTTGCGCGTCGAGGACATGCGCGGCGGCAAACTGCTGCTGTTTACGAGCCCGTGGAATGTTGACTGGGCGACCGACCACAACCCCGACCTTGTCCTGTCGGAGTTTGGCAACGTAACGTTTTAGTGCGCCGGCGCGGTGGTCCTGTGGGGCTGCCGCGCCGCTTGCTTGCCTGCCGCCGTGTGAGCGGCTATCATACCCACCGTCGCCTCAAGACCGTGGCGGCCGAGCAGTTCGGGTCCGATATCCTGCTCGTTAAACCTAAAACCAAAGGAGTACATAATGATCAAGAAGGTCATGGAGGACTACAAGGTCCTGTTGCGGAGCATTCCCGCGGCAACGGTTTCGCTGTTTATCGTGAGCGTTATCATGATGAACCTGCTGGCCAACAAGGAGCTTATCAGCCTGCCGTATCTGGCACTCGATTGCGGCTTTGTGGTGAGCTGGGTTTCGTTTTTGTGCCAGGACATGATTTGCAAGCGCTTTGGCGCCAAGGCATCCATCAAAATTTCTATCCTCGCGTTGGCGGTCAACCTGGCCGTGAGCCTGTGCTTTTGGGCATGCTCGCTCACGCCCGGCATGTGGGGCGCCTACTACGACACGGGTATGATCGAGGTCAACACTGCCCTTAACGCCACCATCGGTGGCACCTGGTATGTGGTGCTGGGCTCTTCGCTGGCAATGCTCGTCTCTGCCGTGGTTAACTCCACACTCAACCAGTCGCTCGGCCGCATGCTCAAAAAGAATAACTTTGCGAGCTTTGCCTTCCGCTCCTATGTGTCTACGGGTGTCGGCCAGTTTATCGACAACCTAGTCTTTGCCATTGTGGTGAGCCACACGTTCTTTGGTTGGACCTGGGTGCAGGTTCTTATGTGCTCGCTGACCGGCGCTGTTGCCGAGCTGCTGTGCGAGGTCTTCCTGAGCCCCGTGGGCTACAAGGTCGTGCGCAGCTGGGAGCGCGAGAATGTGGGCGCCGAGTACCTCAAGCGCCATGCAACCGCCTAAGGAGCAAGCATGCGGGTTTTGATCACGGGTGCTTCGGGTGGTATCGGAGCCGCGTGCGTGCAGCGCTTTTTGGACGAGGGCCACGAGGTCGTGGGCTTTGATCTGCTGCCGGCGGCGATCGAACACGAGCGCTACCGCCATCTGATCGTTGATGTCCGCGAGCCTGACTCGTTTCCAGGCGACCTTGAGCCACAGGTAATCGTGAACGTTGCCGGTGTGCAGGATTCGGCCGACGATATTGCCGCCAACTTGCGTGGCACCATCAACGTGACCGAGCGCTATGCCTTTGTGGGGGAGGGGCTTGCCGCCAAGCCGACACCGGCTATCAAATCCGTGGTCAATGTGGGGTCGGCGAGCGGGCATACGGGATCGGAGTTTCCCGACTATGCCGCCAGCAAGGGCGGCGTTATCGCCTACACCAAGAACCTTGCAAACCGCCTGGCGCCGCAGGCCATCGCCAACAGTGTGGACCCGGGTGGCGTGATCACGCCGCTCAACCGTTGCGTGATGGAAGACGAACACCTGTGGAGCCAGATTATGGAACTCACGCCGCTTAAGCGCTGGGCCACCGCCCAAGAGATCTCCGAGTGGATCTACTTTGTGGGCGTGACCAACCGGTTTATGACCGGGCAGAGCCTGCTGATCGATGGCGGCGAGGCCGGCCGCACGCAATTTATTTGGCCCGAATAGGAAACGCGCCCGATGGAAAGCTGTCGGGCGCGTTTTCGATGTATCGATTTTTATCCGAGCCAAGTCCAGTTAACGGGGGTCGAGCCGTGCTGTTCGAGTAACCGATTGGCAGCGGAGAAGGGACGCGACCCCATAAAAGCGGGGAGTTCTGCCGTGGCACGGTTGGCCGAAAGCGGCGAGGGGTGCGTAGAGGCCAGGCAGAACTTGTCGGTTGCCTTGCCCGCGCCGGTCGTGGCGAGCTTGCCTTCGACCATCTGCTGGGCAAAGCGGCCCCATGCCAAAAAGACTACCGGCTGGGGCAGCTGGTAGCAGCGTTCGATAATGTAGTCGGTCAGGGTACTCCAGCCCAGCTTGGCGTGCGAGTTCGCGGCATGCTCGCGCACGGTGAGCGTGGTGTTGAGGAGCAGGACGCCCTGCTGTGCCCATGGGGTTAGGTCTCCCGTGGAGGGAATGGGACAACCCAGATCGGCATTGAGTTCCTTGTAGATGTTGCGCAGGCTCGGCGGCAACTTGGTTTGCGTCGCGGGGACCGAGAACGACAGCCCCATGGCCTGGTTGGGTCCGTGATAGGGGTCTTGACCCAAGATGACAACCTTGACCTGGTCGGCCGGCGTGTAGGCGAGGGCATTGAGGATGTCGTCTTGTGCCGGGTAGATGGTCTGCTCGGCACGCAAAAGGGCGATACGCTCGAGCAGCTGGTTCGTAGTGTCACGTACCGGCTGCGGCGCATTGCCCAACCAAGTTGCTATGTTGAGGTCGCGGGTTGCGGTGTCCATGGGGCTCCTTTATGGCAGATGCTCTGTTGGCATCTATTGTAAAGGCGCACCGGTTGCCTTTATGCCACGGCTGTATGAAGAGCGGGGTCTACGAGACGTGCTCGGGCGCTCCTGCCATGCGAGCCTGTCCATGCGCGCGAAGGCGCGGAAGTTCGACGGTTGCCACCATGACGCCGGTGAGGATGAGGGCGGCACCAAAGAAGGCGATGGGGCTCAGGACTTCGCCGACCAGGAAGAACGAAAAGACGGCAGAGCATACCGGCTCGAGCGAGAAGGCGAAACCGGTGGTCTCGGCAGGCACATGGGGCTGCACGAGCGTTTGGGTGATAAAGCCGTAAGCAGAGCAGATGAGTGCGAGCGCAATGACGACCACGATCTCGCTGGGCGTACTGGGAAGCGTGAAGCCGCCAAAGGTGAATGCGGCGATGCCCGAGAACAAGCCGCCAAAGCCCAGCTGCCAAACGCCCAGAGCCAGCGGGTCGACATCTTCGACAAAGCGCTTCGCCACAATGATGTGTCCGGCGTAGACAAAGGCGGAGAGCAGCATGATGAGCGCGCCCGGGTTCAGGCTAGTGAAGTCGGCGCCCGAGAGCAGCAACATACCGCAGGTGACGATGGCGGTGCCGACGAGCACTTTGCGCTCGGGGGCGCGGCGCAGCAGGGCGGCGTTGGCAAACGGCACGATTACGACCGTCAGGCTCTGCAAAAAGCCGGCAGTGGAGGCAGAGGTGAGGCTGGAGCCCAGGCACATGCAGGTGAGCTCGGTTGCCATAATGGCGCCGATGATGGCGGCACGGACCATAAGGTCGCGGTTGATGCGCAACGCGTGCTTGTGGAAGAGCAGCAGGCAGACCACAAAGGCGATGATGCAGCGTAGCGCGACGATGCTCGTGGCGTTCATGCTGTCCATGCCGATCTTCATGAGGGGATACGAAAAGCCCCATGCGACGGGAACGGAAAATGAGAGCGCGATTGCTTTTTTGCGATCCATGGGACTCCTTTTGTTACAGAACGGTTTCGCAAAAAGGATTCTGCTCCCAGATATGGATGTAGTAAAGCGAATGTATCTTCAGTATGATTAAGAAATACTAATGTTGGCAGAAAAAGCCCTGGCAAAACGTTTTACGGCTGCATTGATGTGGAGGTGCGATGGCATCGCGGTATCAGATTGTTTGTATGGTGGTCGATCGCGGCAGTCTTAAGGGCGCGGCGGACGAGCTGGGCTATACGCAAAGTGCGGTGAGCCAGGCCGTCAAGGCACTCGAGCGCGAGCTGGGTACCACGCTTATCGAGCGCGGTAAGCAGGGCGTTTCGCTTACGCGCGACGGTAAACAATATCTGCCGTATCTGCGCCAGATTGTGACTGCCGAGGCTGAGCTCGAGGGCAAGCGCCAGGAGTTGCTGGGGCTTTCGTCGACCGATATTCGCATCGCGACGTTTACCAACGTGAGTCGAACCGTGTTACCGCGTGTGATCCGCGACTTTGGGGCGCTGCACCCGGGCGTACGCTTTACCCTTAAGCAGGGCGACTACACGCGCAACGCCCAATGGGTGCACGATGGCGTGGTCGATTTTTGCTTTACGGCACGCGGGTTTACCGCTGGCCTCGAGAAGCGCGTGGTCTATCACGACGAGTTGGTGGCACTGTTGCCTGTCGCGCATCCGCTGGCGGCAAAGGAAAAGGTGACACTCGCCGACCTGGCTTCCGAGCCGTTTGTGCTTCTGGATGAGGGCGAACAGAGCCTGGTGCTCGATGCATTCGCGGCGCATGGCCTGTCGCCGCACGTGACGAGCGAGGTCACCGACGACTACACCATCATGGCGATGGTGGAGGAGGGCCTAGGCGTGAGCATGCTCTACCGTCGTACTGTGGAGGGCATGCGTGCCGATATTCGCGTACGTCCCATCGTGCACGCCCCCTCGCGCGACGTAGTGGCGGCCTGGCGCAGCTGGGACACCATGCCCATCGCCACGAGGCGCTTTATCGACTATATGAGCTCGCATATTGTCAATTAATGACTGGCGCGGCGTTGAGTGCGGTGTTTAGCGGGCTGTCGCTTTGGCTTGGGTGACACGATAGGTGCGTGCCGGGTGGCAGAGTAGCACCGCCACGACCATAAAGAACGCCGTGGTGCCCAGGCTGATGGGGTAGACCATCATGATGTTCGCAAAGGTGCGGAAGTGCGGGAACACGCAGAACACCCAATAGAAGCGGATGCCGCAGACGCAGATCATGGTGATGAGGGCGGGCGTGAGCGAGATACCAAAGCCGCGCAGGTAGCCGGACATGTTTTCGTAGAACATGCTAAAGGCGTACGCCGGGAAGATCGAACACACGCGGATATAGCCGATCGAGACGATGTTGGGATCGCTGTTGAACAGCGACAAGATCTCGCGCCCCAGGCCGACAATAACGATAATTGTGGTGAGCGCGACGATACCGCCTTCGACCAGGCAGACCTTGAGCGTTTTGGTGCAGCGGTCGATCTGGCGGGCACCGTGGTTTTGTCCCACAAAGGTGGTGCAAGCCTGGCTAAAGCTGTTGAGCAGGTTGTAGCATACGTACTCCAAGCTCATGGCGGCGCTCGATGCCGCCATGACCTCGGTGCCCAGGCTGTTGATGGCGGACTGGATGATGATGTTGGCGACGGCAAAGACGGCGCTTTGGATGCCGGCGGGCAGGCCGATCTTGACGATGCGCTTGAGGGCGACGGGGTCGATAGCCAAGTCACGCGGGGTGACGCGGACGACAGAGTCGGTCTTGAGCAGGCGGATAAAGAGCGTAGCGGCGCTGACGGTGTAGGCGATGGCGGTGGCGATGGCGACGCCCGCGACGCCCCAGTGAAGTACGGGGACAAAGATGAGGTCCAGGCCAATGTTGAGGACGGTGGACACGGCAAGCGCCTGCAGCGGCATGCGGGTGATGCCGACGGAGCGGAAGATCGCGGCCTCAAAGTTGTAGAGCAAGATCGAGGGCATGCTGAGCAAAAAGACGCGCAGGTAGAGCGAAGCGAGCGGCATGGTTTCGGCAGGAACGTTGAGCGCGGCGAGCATGGGCTCGGCAAAGATCTCGCCCAGCGCGATGACGACAAAGCCCACGAGCGCCATTAAAACCGAGGTATGGACGGCACGTTTGACCATGTTCTGATCGTTGCGGCCGATAGCGTTGGCGATGACCACATTTGAGCCAAGCGACATGCCGATAAACAGGTTGAGCATAAGACTGGTAATCGGAACATTGGAGCCGACCGCTGCCATGGCAAGGGTTCCCTGGTCGCCCGAGAAGTTGCCGATGATGACCGTGGCGATGAGGTTCGATAGCTGTTCCAAGATGCTCGTGGCGGCCACGGGGAAGGCGAACAGGGGAATATTGCGCCACAGCGAGCCGGTGGTCATGTCAATGTGCTTAGATGCGGTATCGGCCATACACTCTCAATCTCTAATATGCTATTTCGTGCTTATTTGCGCAGACGATGATACTCCTAATGCAACCAGTCGGTACTTAGATAGTCGTTGGGACGTTCTTAAACGACTGGTCATTCAATAACGTCCCCGATGACTAGGTGGGGAAGGCGTGCGACAATGGTGGGCGTTGTGTTGTTCGCGCTAAGGAGTTGCCATGTTGTTGTGTCCCGTTTGCCATGAGCCGTTGGTGGACGACGAGCGCGGTGCTACATGCGCGGGCGGACACCGGTTTGACCGTGCGCGCGAGGGCTATCTCTATCTGCTGCGCTCGTCCAAGAGCGGCGACTCCATGGGCGATCCCAAGTCGCAGGCGCGCAGTCGTCGCGACTTTCTTAACCGCGGTTACTACGCGCCGTTGCGCGATGCGATGGTCGAGCTGGTGCGCAAGCAGGTGTCTGGACGTGCAACGTCTGCGAATGGCCCCATGACGCTGCTCGATATTTGCTGCGGCGAGGGCTACTACACCAGTGCCATGGGTGCGGTGCCGGGCGTGGATGCTTACGGTTTCGACCTGGGCAAAGAGATGGTGCGCCTGGCCGCCAAGCGCGGCGATGCGACCTATTTTGTGGCCAACATGAAGGATATCCCCGTGGCAGATGGCGCCTTCGATATGGTGACCGAGCTCTTTGCTCCCTTTAACGAGCGCGAGTTTGCTCGCGTGCTGGTGCCCGAGGGCTCGCTCTACACCGTGGTGCCGGGTGCCCATCACCTGTTTGGGCTCAAGGAGGTGCTCTACGACAGGCCATACCTCAATGACGAGAAGCTGCCGAAGACTACCGAGCTCGAGTTGGTCGGAACGCGGCGCGTGACAGCTTCTATCACCCTTCAGACCCAGGCCGACATCGAGGCGGTGTTCCAGATGACGCCGTACTACTACCGCACGCGCCCCGCCGACAAAGCACGCCTGGCAAACCTCGATACCCTTCAGACCGACATCGACTTCATCATCGCCGAGTACCGCCACAGCTAACCTACAAAAAAGGGACAGGTTTATTTTGGCGGGTTTTATCTGGGCTAACGTAAAGGGCCGACCGCGTTGCTGCGCGATCGGCCCTTTTTAGTTGCTTGGCTGCAGAGGTTATGAGAAGCGAGCGCTTACAGACGGTCCTTGTTTTCGGCCTTCACGGCGTGCGCCTGCTGAATAAAGAACAGGTCGTAGACCACGATGACAAAGGCGCCGATATTGACGGCGCTGCCGCCGAGCGCGGGAAGGGTAAGCACAGCCTGGACGAGCGTAGCGACCGCGGCAACGATACCGAGCTTAAACGCGCCATCCACCTGCGAAGGCTTGTTGGCACCCTTGATGCCCGCAACACCTGCGGCAAGATCGACAACGCCCTTGATAATCACAACGACAGCAGCGAGTATGGCGTTCGATCCGTAGATGGATTCAAATTTGCCGGTCGCGATGCCGGCGATTCCGATGACGAGGCTGGCGATGCCCAAAACAAAATAGATGAGGGCAAGGATTTTGAGTGTCTTGCGCGCGGCGCTCATAGGTAGTCCTTTCGATTCGGGCGCTGCCAGTCTGGCGCGTCCCATAAGCTGCACATATCGTGAAGCACATTGTAGTTCAACGTGACGGCGTGTGTGCTAGAAAGCGCTTCTCGCCTGTGCAGAGCAATCTTTCAAAAAGGAAAGCTGGACGTAAGCCAAATCGATGGCAGCACATGTGCGGCGCTGCGATGATGAGGTCGTGACAAGGAGTTGGTCTAAGGAGGAGCCATGATGTACGGAACAGGGCAAGTGCGCGAGCCGCGGTCGTTGGGAAGGCGCATGAGTGATTCTGTGATCGCTGCCGTATGCACGGGATTGATGGCGGTGCTTTGCATTGGGATGCTGTGGGCCATGTCGCATGTGGGACAATAGCGGACGGTTGAGTGCCGACAGGGGCGGCGCTCACGTATTCATTTTGCTTGTAAAGGAGTGCCCATGGGCGTCGTCGATCCCTTTTCTGTTGCTCGGGCCGCGGGGCTTGAGCTGACCGGGAAGCCCGAGGGCCTCACGCTCACCGACGGCGCGATGGAGCTGCGTGCCGATTTTGCCCGCATGCTTCCACGGCTCAAGCAGGGCCGTCTGCAGCAAGAGCTGCTGGTGAAGGCTGCGCGCACAAAAGGCATCGAGCAGCCATGGGCGATTGACGCCACGGCAGGCTTTGGCGAGGATTCGCTGCTGCTGGCCGCCACGGGCTTTACCGTCGATCTGTATGAACAGGATTGCGTGATTGCGGCATTGCTCAAGGATGCCTTGGACCGCGCGGCGGATGATCCGGCGCTTGCGGCTGCCGTGGCACGCATGCGCTTGCATGCGGGCGAGGACAGCATTGCCGGCCTTCGCCATACGGCTGAGCTGGTCGAGCGCGGTGAGCTCGCGGCTCCCGATGTGGTGTATTTGGACCCCATGTTTCCCGAGCGCACCAAGAGCGCGGCGGTTAAAAAGAAGTTCCAGCTCTTGCACCATTTGGAGCAGCCGTGTGCCGATGAGGAGACGCTGGTCGAGGCTGCTCTTGCGTCGTGCCCGCGCAAGGTTGTTATCAAGCGGCCAGTGAAGGGGCCGCTGCTTGCCGGCGTTAAGCCGAGCTATCAGCTTGCGGGCAAGGCCGTTCGCTACGATGTTTTGGTGCCGCCGCGCCCGTAGCTTGCGTGCGATGGTTGGCGCTCCGTCAGTGCCGTGCCGATGCGGCGTCTATTTCCATGGATGCGACGTCAGATGCCAGCCGCCGCAGTACTCGCATTTGTAGCAGGCCAGCCCGCGGCGTCCGCGGTTTTCGCAGTCAGCCATAACTGCCTCGGCCTCGGCGCGCGTGTCGTAACGGTTTTTTCGCTCGCACGACTTGTAGCGCCAGGCCTCATCTCGCTCGGCGTCCAGGGCGTCGCGGCGCTCATCCTCGCGCGCAAACAGGTCGCTCATATCGCCGCCCGTAGCAGCGCCCAAAAACTCGCTTTTGGCCTTTGACCAGGCGGCTCGCTTTTTGCTCCCCATCTGCTTCGTGTCCTTTCCAAACGCTGGTATCATTGCTCAATCAAAGTGATACCAATAAACGTGAGGTCGCCGCGTGATGATCAGAAAAACCCTCGATACCGACATTCCTGCCGTCATGGCCATCTATGACGTCGCCCGCGCCTTTATGCGCGCGCATGGCAACGCCACGCAGTGGCCCGAGGGCACGCCTTCGGCCGAGCAGCTGACTGCCGATATCGCCGCCGGCGGCAGCTATGTGTGCGAAGTCGACGGTCGCGTGGTGGCGACGTTTGCCTTTTTGCCGGGCCCGGACGAGTGCTATGACGTCATCGAGGACGGTCAGTGGCGTAGCGACACTCCGTACGCCGTGCTGCACCGCGTGGCGTCCGACGGCACCGTGCACGGTATCGCGGCCGCGATGTTTGCCTTTGCCAAGGAGCGTGCCGACCATCTGCGTATCGATACGCACGCGGACAACCTGCCCATGCAGGGTGCGAGCATGAAGGCGGGGTTCGAGCGCGCCGGAGTCGTGTATGTGTCGGACGGCACGCCGCGTGTTGCGTTCGACTGGCTGCGCGAGGCATAAGAGCGAGGACGCGTATCAACAATCCATGTACATGAAAATGGCCCCGGGCGGGGCCATTTTCGTTCAAGACTTTAGTCTGCTGGCCGCGCAGCGGCCAGCTTTAAACCACCCGCTA
>NZ_QRMC01000019.1:0-1917 GCF_003472525.1 Collinsella sp. AM10-26 | reverse complement strand
TCGGAAGGCACGTGCAGACCTTTCGTCATGGCCTCCTACCTTTCTTTCGGGCCCTTGTCAGGGCCGATTCGTTAGCGCCCCTCCGTGTGAGGCGTTATTGCTGACGACATATTTATATCCAAAATCAGCCCATACTTCCACCTTGCCCCCGAACGGTTTTTTATAGGGGGTGAACGGCATACACATATACTTCACGCATGGCAAACTTTGATTTAATAAAGTTTATTTACGTGCTTAAACGCTTTTTTAACCGGAAAATCAATTGGAACTAATCTTTCTTAAACCACCCTCAATTTGCATATTTCACGCAAATGTATGAATAGAATTCGTAATTCTTGCTATGTCTCAACCATTTTGATTTTTATTCAGAAAAAAGTTCGTCCTATTCATTTTTAGCAACCAGGCTACCGTTTACCAGACGTTGGATACCGTTCACCGGAAGCTCAGTATACGGCCCCTCGGATACCCCGCCTGTTTTGCGTCTCTATTTGTAACAACTTGACTTTTTCGGCGGTAAAGACAAACAGACCCGCCCCAAAGGGAGCGGGTCTGGATTCGGTACATCGAGGGCCCAGTAAGGTTTAGGCCCTCGAAATCCTCAAGGGCTACCGATCGAACTCGGCCAGTGCCTCGCCCAGAAGCCTCAGGCCCTCGCGAAGAACGTCTTCACTCGCGCAGTAGCCCAGACGCGCGCCGCAGGGAAGCTCAAAGCGGCTGCCGGGAACCAGCAGCACTCCCCTCTCGGCCAACAGGCGCTTGCAGAACTCCTCATCGTCCTCGGGAATATCCAGCTGGATAAACGAGGTGGATACGCCCTGCGGCGCCGTCCAAGAGACGCGGCTCTGCGTATCGATCCATGCCTGAGCGATATCACGGTTGCCAAACACGATCTTACGGTTGCGCTCAAGGATCTTATCCTTGTGCTCGAGCACGTAGGTCGCCAGGGCGTCGTTGAACACGCCGCCGCAGATCATGGTGTAGTCACGATAGATGCGGATGCGGTTGGAGACCTCTTCGTCGGCCACGACCCAGCCCACGCGAGCCGCAGGCGTCGAATAGGTCTTGGACACCGAGTTGGTGACAATGGCCTTCTCGTACACGTCGGCCATCGATATAAAGGACTCAGTGTTCTCGAGCGGCAGATACACCTCGTCGCACAGCACGTAGGCGCCCACCGAGCGGGCGATCTCGGCAATCTGGCCGAGCGTATCGGCATCGAGCACCGTACCGATGGGGTTCGATGCGTTATTGATGCAGATGAGCTTGGTGTTGGGGCGAACGAGGTGCTTGAGCTGTTCGATATCGGGCTTCCAGCCGAGCTCCTCGCGAAGCTCCCAATACTCGACCTCGGCACCGAGCGTACGCGGAATCTCATAGAGCGGCGCATAGGTAGGCCACTCGGCAATCACGTGATCGCCGGGCTCGACAACAGCCATGATGGCATTGAGGTTAGCACCCGTACAGCCATTAGTCTGCAAAATGTGATCGGGATTGACCTCGCGACGATACAGCTTGGCGACTTCGGCCTTAAACTCCGGCGAACCCTCGATCCAGCCGTAATTCATCTTCTCGCGATCCAGACACTCGTAGAACGTAGCACCGTCCTGCTCGTCAAGTGCGCGAAGCTCACCCATGGTCAGCGACGAGATCGTCGACTGAGCGATATCCCATGTAGCACTCTTCTCCCAAACGTTGAGCCATTCCTCAACGCCAATTGTCTTGATATCCATGGCCACCTTATCTGATCTTAATTTAGCGTCAATAAACATGAATGGGACGGTGCGAAAGAACCGCACCGTCCCATTGGGAGACATCTAATGGCAGCTAGATGTTTGTATTAAGACCTGTACGGGTCTTTGAAAACCTTAGAGGTCCTCGCGCCAGAAGGGCATGCTCATGCAGCGCGGGCCGCCACGG
>NZ_QRMC01000018.1:0-2075 GCF_003472525.1 Collinsella sp. AM10-26 | reverse complement strand
GCCAGACCGGAGGGGCCCCGGGGGCGGGAATCTGGGCGTACACATTTCCTACACAGTTTGGGATTCTCAGCTGTATTTACCAGTAATATAGAGGGGACCTCGTTTCCGAGATCCCCTCCTCCGTCTATCTATAGAAATAGGCTTTCAAAGCCTTAGGCCAATAGTTTGCGACCGGACTCCTCAATCGCGTCAAGTGCTGCATCAGCCTCGGCGGCATCCGCGCCCTTTGCGAAGATGTACAGCTTAATCTTGGGCTCGGTGCCGGAAGGACGAACAATACCCTTGTTACCACCCTCAAGATCGAACTCAATGACGTTAGCCTTCGGCAGGCCGTTCACGCAGGTATTGTAATCCACGACGGCCTCAATCTTGGAACCGGCGAGCTCCACGGGCGGGTTCTCGCGCAGACCAGCCATGATGCCGGCCATCTTTACCGCACCCTCAGCGCCCGGATAGCTCAGCGAAATCGTCTTGTTGTGATAGTAGCCATACTTCTCGTACAGATCGTGCATCGCATCGGCGAGGTTCTTGCCCTGGAGCTTGTAATACTGCGCCATCTGGCAAATCAGAAGCGAAGTGCTCACGGCGTCCTTGTCGCGCACGTGGTCGCCGGCCAGATAGCCGTAGCTCTCCTCAAAACCGAAGATAAAGCGATCGACCTCGCCAGCATCGGAAAGAGAAGTAATGATGTCGCCGATGTACTTGAAGCCCGTCAGGCAGCGGCGGAGCTCAAAACCGTACTCGTCGGCCAAAGCGTCAACCATGGCGGAAGAAACGATAGTAGTAACGGCAACCTTATTAGTGAGGTCCTCACCGCGGGCAGCACGGGTCTTGCAGATATAGTCGAGCAGCAGAACGCCCATCTCATTGCCGGTCAGCAGCAGATAGTCATCGCCATTCTTAACGGCAACGCCAACACGGTCGGCGTCAGGATCGGTTGCAAGCAGCAGATCGGGGTGAACCTGCTCGCACAGGTCGATGCCCTTCTGCATGGCCTGACGGATCTCGGGGTTAGGATACGGGCAGGTCGGGAAATCGCCGTTAGGCTCCTTCTGCTCGGGAACAACCGTGACATCGGTGATGCCAGCACGCTCGAGCACCGTCGTGACGGGAATGAGGCCGGTACCATTCAACGGCGTATAGACAAGCTTGAGCGGTGCGCCGGCAATCTCCTCGGCAGAAAGATTCGTAACGCCGCGCGCGAGTACGGCGTCGTAATAACGCTCGAGGCACGAATCATCGATCCATTTGACCAGACCCTGCTCAAGAGCCTCATCGAAGTCCATGGACTTCACTCCGGTGAACGTATCAGTCTCGGCGATGGCCTTAGAAATTGCATCGGCGGCCTCGCTGGTTATCTGGCAGCCGTCGGGGCCATAGGCCTTATAGCCGTTATACGGCGCCGGGTTATGACTAGCGGTCATGCAAATGCCACCGGAACACTTAAGATCACGAACAGCCCAGGAAAGCGTCGGCACAGGAGAAATCTTGGGATACACAAGGGCAGTCACACCGTTTGCTGCAAGAATGGCAGCCGTCGTCTTAACGAACAGCTCACCTTTATTGCGGCTATCGCGAGCGATGGCGACCGTCGGATGCTCGAAGGTCGCATTGAGGTAGTCAGCGAATCCCTGGGTCGCACGACCGACCGTATAGATATTCATACGGTTAGTGCCTGCACCGATAGTGCCGCGAAGACCAGCAGTGCCGAAGGCGAGATCCTGGAAGAAAGCGTCGGTGATGGCGTCCTCATCACCCTGCTCCTTCATCGTGTTGAGCTCAGCGAGGAGCTCCTCATCCTTGACATTGGCAATCCAAGTATCAAGCAGCTCATGAACATCTGCCATGTGAGTCCTTCCGTCACAATCAATAAAACGACCCGTGTGAAACAGGACAAGCGCGTCAGTGCGCTAAAGCAAATATTAGTCCATTGAGAACAGAGAACCGACCACAGAACGGTGAACGTCTATATTAAGCGGTGGATGATTAAATTGATTTAATTGCATAAGGAATGTTGCCCATTAACGCAAAAAAGGGGGAGGCCGCGAGGCCTCCCCCTTCTCCATTTCCTCTGA
>NZ_QRMC01000017.1:0-4190 GCF_003472525.1 Collinsella sp. AM10-26 | reverse complement strand
TCACCAAGCACAACCTCAAGTACCGCCGCTACTACCACCAGTTCGACTACTAATTCCATTTGGGGGAAACTGTAATGAGGCAATACATCTTCGCCAGCCACGCGCATTTTGCGACCGGCATTAAAGAGAGCACCGAGCTGCTCTCGGGCGCGCGCGATAACGTTCACGATCTATCGATGTTTGTCGACGGTCGCACCGACGTCGCCGAGGAGGCCGCAAAGCTGCTGGCGACCATCGACCCTGCCGATGACGTGATTGTGTGCACCGACCTGTTTGGCGGTAGCGTCAACAACGAGTTCACCAAGATCGTTCAGACGCGTCCCAACACCTACCTTGTCGCCAACATGAACCTGCCGCTGCTGATCCAGCTACTGTTCTCGGATCAGGAGGCTCCCGCCGATCAGGTTATCCGCGAGATAATCGCGGCTGACGACACGCGCGTCAAGTTTGTCAACGATCTGCTGACCGATGCGGATGACGAGGAAGAGTTCTAGTCTCCGCCTGCTATTAATGGGGCCGGGTTTCCGGCATGAGACCTTTGGGGGTCAATCATGATTCAACTGCTTCGCGTCGACCATCGTCTGCTTCATGGCCAGGTGGCCGTCTCTTGGGTCCAGGGCCTGGGCTCCGACTGCATCTTCTGCGTCGGCGACAAGGTTGCCAACGATCCCGTTTGGAAGACCACGCTCAAGATGGGCAAGCCGGCCAACGCCAAGCTCGTCATCAAGGACATGGAACACGCCATCGAGGCAATTAACTCTGGTGTCACTGATAAGTACAAGATGATCATCTGCGTCGCCAGCATCGCCGAGGCCAAGCAGCTTGCCGACGGCTGCCCGCAGATTACCTCGATTAACCTGGGCAACACCAAGTCCAAGGACGAGCAGCGTCCCGACGCCCGCCAGGTTTCGCGTCAGGTCTTTGTGACCGCCGCCGAGGAAGAGGAAATCCGCGAGCTCGTCGGTCGTGGTGTCGAGGTCGAGATTCGCGCTCTGGCCGATGACCCCAAGGTCGACGCTATGAGTGTCCTGTAACTTGGGACCACGGGGCGGCACGCATGGTGCTGCCCTATCCGTGGAGTAGCGGATAAACGCTTTACCCGGTAGTCCACCTACCGTTCACCGGAAGTACCTGCCCGTTGAGCGATTGGTATTAAATAGTTTCTGCATGACTATATAATTGGTATGAAATCATTTGTACCGGTTTAGGTGTTAACAGCACGCCGGTACAAGCTGGATCTGCCTAGGCGATTGTCGGCATGGAAAAGGGCGCGCTGACAAGTCGGGAATCGCCGACCGGATCCAAGAGGGATCAAAAGGAGGAACAATGCTTGTTCAAGCGATCCTCATCGGACTTATCGCTGCTTTCGGTAAGCTCGATTATCAGCTCGGTACGCTCTATGCGTTCCGCCCGATCGTTCTGTGCCCGCTCGTCGGCATAGTCCTCGGGGACCTGCAGTCCGGCCTCGCCATCGGCGCGAGCCTCGAGCTGCTCTTCATGGGTTCTATTGCCATCGGCGCTTACGTGCCACCTGATGAGACGATTGGCGGCGTGCTCGCCTGCGCCTTCGCTATTCAGCTGGGCCAGAGCACTGAGGCCGCTATCGCGCTCGCGATGCCCATCGCCACCCTGTGCCTGGCCATCAAGAACGTCATCAACGCCGGTATGCCCCTTCTGGTCGACCGCGCCGACGTCTTTGCCAGCAAGGGTAACCTCAAGGGTATCTACGCTATGCACTGGGTTATCGGTCTTGTGATTGTCGCCCTGGCCTTCTTCCTGTGCTCCGTCTCCTTCTATCTTGGCGCTGACGCCGTTCAGGGTCTGCTCGACTTCATCCCGACGTTTGTCCTTGATGGCTTTGGCGTCGCAGCCAACATCCTGCCTGCCATGGGCTTCGCAATGCTCGGTCGTCTGGTGCTTACCAAGCAGCTCGTGCCGTTCTACTTCCTGGGCTTCCTGATGTGCTCCTATGCCAACGTGCCCGTCCTCGGTGTCGCTCTGATCGCAATCATCATCGGCATCAACAAGTTCGACCTGCTGGGCCTTGGTGGCGCCCAGCCCCAGCTTTCTGTGGAAGGGGATGAGGACGATGACTTCTAATTCCGAGAACCAGATTACTCGCTCCGACCTCATTAAGAGCTCTCTGAGTACCGGCGCTCTGGGCATGGAGTTCTCCTGGACCTACTACAAGCAGATGAACATTGCCTTCTGCCTGATGGTCGCCAACATGCTCAAGAAGATCTATGCCGGCCGTCCCGACGATTACGCCGAGGCCCTGCACCGTCACAGCGCATTCTTCAACATCACCCCGCAGCTCGCTCCCTTCGTGGGCGGCATCGCGATGGCCATGGAAGAGAAGGTCGCTCGCGGCGAGGTTGAGCCCGAGAGCGTCAACGACATCAAGGCCGCCCTCATGGGCCCGCTTTCCGGTCTGGGCGACTCCTTCTTCCTGTCCACCCTGCGCGTTGTTGCCGCTGCCGTGGGCATCAGCCTGTGCCAGGCCGGCAACGCCTTTGGCCCCATCGCCTTCCTGCTCATCTATAACATCCCGGCGTTCCTGATTCGTATCTTTGGCGCTATCAAGGGTTATGAACTGGGCATTGGCTTCCTCAACGAGGCTCAGAAGACCGGTCTGATGCAAAAGATCATGGCTTGCGTCGGCATCGTCGGCGTCATGGTGGTCGGCGCCATGAGCAAGGACATGTTCTGGGCTTCGCTGCCCGTCGCCATCGGTCAGGGCGACTCCGCCCAGACCCTCCAGGACATCCTGGACGGCATCATGCCCGGCATGCTCGGCATGGCCGCCTTCTGGATTTACTACTGGCTGCTCTCCAAGAAGATCAACCCGATGGTCCTGATTCTCTGCACCATGGTCATCGGCATCATCGGTGCCTTCTTTGGCGTGCTTGCCTAATATGTTTAAATCGCGCTTCCATCGCGTCTAACGGTTGCGTCGATCTTTGGGGGCTTGTCGCATGTGCGGCAGCCCCCTGTTTTTTAAAAGCCCGTACGAAAGGGGAGGACTATGGCCGTACCCGAGCTTTCGCTCATGAACATCAACCATCGTTACTACAGCATCGAGACGTTCTTTAAGGCTGCAGGCGAGGCGGGTTATCGCAATATCGAGCTGTGGACTGGCTCGATGCACCTGTATGTGGATTGCCACGAGCACGATTCGGTGGATAAGATTCGCGATCTTGCCGCCCAGTACGGCATCAAGATCGTGTGCGTGTGCCCCGAGCAGAACAACCCCAAGCCGTGGAATGTCGCGGTGCGTGGTGAGGCGGGCCAAAAGCGCATACTCTCGTACTTTAAGAATGTCATTGACGTTGCCGTTGAGCTGGGTGCGCCGCAGATTCTGGTGACGAGTGGTTGGGCCTATCTGGACGAGCCGGCTGAGGACGCCTGGGCCCGCAGCGTTGCCATGCTGCGTTCGGTATGCGACTATGCCGATACGCGCGGCATTCGCGTTGCGCTCGAGGCGCTACAGCCGTCGGAGTCCGTGCTGGTCAACACCGCGCAGGACGTCGCGCGCATCCTCGAGGCGGTCGATCGTCCCAACCTGAAGGCTTGTATCGACTTTGGCGCCATGGAAGTTGCCGGCGACACAATCGACGGCTACTTTGAGGTCTTGGGCGACAAGATCGTCCACACCCACTTTGTGGATGTCGGCGGCGGCACGACGCATCTTGCCTGGGGCGACGGCGAGCGCGATATGCGTGCCGACCTCGAGGCGCTCATGCGCCACGGCTATACGGGCTATGCCTCGGCCGAGACGTGTGACGGCCGCTACTATCAGGATCCGTCTAAGGCGACAACTCAGGTTATCGATATGTATCGTCGTGTGATAGCAGAGATGGAAGCCGAATAACCGAACTGCGCGGTTGCGCCGGAAACACTAGGGCGGGTTTGGCGCAACGTAGTTTTAGGTGGCGAGTTGCGGAGTGTTCGTTGCAGTGCTGCTCGAATTAGACAACTAATGGCGTTGTAATACCACTCGGGCGAGGAAACCGACCGTTCGCCGTAAATCTGCGTGAGTTTAGATTGGTATTAAATAATGAGCAATCGTATGGCTATAATTGGTATCAGCAAGAAGCGCGATGTATAGAATCGCGCACATGTGATGGGAGGACACACATGAAGGAGACCGAGAAGATCGAGATCATGCACTTCGACCAGGAGGGCTACCT
>NZ_QRMC01000016.1:0-4263 GCF_003472525.1 Collinsella sp. AM10-26 | reverse complement strand
GCGGCATAAGAAGGCCCGCCCAGCAAAACGCATAGGCAGGCCATGGCAACAATCGCAATGTAATGAAGGCTGGTGTAGGACTCGGCAGCAAACATACCCGCTCCGATCTTCGCAGAGCCAATAGAATGTGCACCAGAAAATGCCCTGGTAGCAGCAGCTATTAGTTTAGCGAGATCAGGCCGTAAACAAAGAAAATGCCTCTGAGCTCTGCCAACAATTAGGTGTAAATCGTTTTGCCAATCGGTGAAAGGGAGGGGCGCAAAACACCGAAGTGGATGTAGGAAGCTGCACGACTGCAGAATGGATGCCGAATGCCGAGGACACCGTTGAATCGACAGGTCAAGTTACAGTCCTTGGAACTATAAATTAACGCATCATCGCCTGTACAACTACCAGCAAATTCGATATAAGACGATCTTATGTTCGTAATTGCGCTACACTTGTCTTGTACAAGCGCTGCCGATTGGAACAAGATGAATAATATCGATTCGTTAACCGTCCAACGTCTTTGTGATAAATCGCAAGAAGCTTTTATTTTGTCAATCGAGCTTTATAACAGGCCGACCCTCAAATATAGAGTTGAAGGATGTGCTTTCTTTCTTTGCAACGCATGGGAATTGCTCCTGAAAGCATATCTCGTTCAGCGTGACGGCAACAGGGCCATTTACTATTCAGACAAAGCCGATCGAACCTTGTCCCTAGAAGACTGTGTTAAAAAGGTTTTCACCAACGATAAAGATCCCTTGCGGCGAAATTTGAGCAAAGTAATAGATTTGCGAAATACTAGCACCCATTTCGTTGTTCAAGAGTATGAAGGAATTTACGCTCCCATCCTGCAAGCGTGCGTCGAGAATTACGATGAAAAAGCTCGCGAGCTCATGGGGATTGAGATAAGCGACCGCATCCCGGAAAACTATCTCGTGCTTTCGGTAAGACGTTCAGATGCAACGATTGAGGAATGTCGCGCGCGCTACTCTCCGGAAGTCATAAGTCGAATGATCGATGCCAGAAGCGGCGTGCTGACCTCGGCGGATGAAGAGGGCAATCGCCGATATGCACATACCTATACAACGGAACTTCGTCTAACCAAAAAGAAAGATGCGGACTTGAGTGTTCGTATTGACAAAAATGGAAATGCGCCGGTTTCTATCATCAAGCAGCTTGTTAAGCCCGAAGATAAATATCCCTATCGAACGAATTATGTAGTTGAAGAAATTCAGCGCAAGCTCAGTGCAAACAACATCCAGCTAAAAAGAAACGGCTGTCCCCAAGAATTCAACAGCTGGGTCTTTAACCTGTTCATAAAGATGTATGGAATGAAGGATGATCCTCGCTATTCAATTAATACTTCGATGAAAGGCGAACAACCGAGGTATGCCTATTCACAGCAAGCAATCGATGATATCTATGAGCTGGTTAAACAAAATCCGGATGGAATCATTGAAGATTTGAGATTAAAGGCTACGCACAAATAAAAACAGCCTTAGTAAGGGATGACCCCAGGAGCAAAGGAATTCTAAATCCAAAGGATCTACTCCCATTCGGGAACCCAGCTTTTACCCTTCCCAAGTCAACCCTTACTAAGGTTGTAACTTTATTATCCCAAATATGATTAGCATTCATACGCTAAATCTAAAAAATATCAAATAGGGGCGCTGCTGATCGGATTAAGAATCAATGCGCTTAACGGCCACACTCCCTATCAGGGCTTGAGACTTGGCCCCCTGTATGATATTCACCAATTGCTATTCTTCGAATGAGCATCTATTGGCCGAAATCTTATCCTACTGTTGAGCGAGGCCTGATTGATTTTTATAAGCCGTAATGCAGGAACTTATTACATGTCCTAGTTAGAAGAGGAGCCACCTTCCATAGACTTCAGTTGAGCGGATACAATCCTTTAAAGGGAGAAATGATCCAAGTTGTCCATGTTCAGTTGCAGTATGTACTATGCCAACGACCTGGCCCAAATCATTAAACACTGGCCCACCACTCATTCCATGCCGAAATGAGCAATTCGTATAACAAAGTGTGCCCTCTTCACTTGGTTCCCCGACCCTGAGCAAATCTCCGCTGTGTAGTTCAAAGCTGAATCTAGATTCGGAAAAATGGTGTTGGTAAGCAGAAATCCTGTCGCCCTTGGTAAGCAAATCCATATTTGATGGAAGAAGGGGAATGTTCTTTAAGATCGCAGGAGGAACATCTTGTAATATTGCGGCATCGTGTTTGTTGTCCTGAACTACCTCATTCCCAAACCTAAATATTGCAAGCGGCGTCTTATCCGAGCTGAATAATTTAATTTCCTTGCTAGTTTTATCATGGGAAACGGCATCGCATATCACATGCCATGCCGTAACAAGACCATAGCCAGGCAAATAAAACCCGAGACCCTCAAATGAGTTTTCTTCGCCATCATCTCCTTCGAGATAAAGAAGTGAGTCTTGTTGAAGTGCGACTGGGAAAGTAGGCATTTCTTCTGGTTTCGTTTTGTTGTACAAACTGCCCAAACGCATAAGTGGTCCTGATGTCCAGGGGTCCTTAATCAGAGACTTGTAAAAATCAAGACTTCCGCGAAGAGACGCTTCAAACATCCCTCTTTCTGCATCAGTAAGTTTGGCGATAGTTTTACCGTAATAGCAGCCCATCGCGCCTTCAATGTCGCCATTGCTTAGTCGATGGAGCGTTGAACGGAGTCGCCGATATTGCTCGCGCTTTATATTTGTCTTTTGATTACATACGACGCCCGTGACTAGTTGTCTTGAATAACTGCAGCTGTAAAAAGATTTATTTTCGTTGATCTCAAACGACTCAGTTCCGTGGAAGTCGGTGATTGCGTTTCGTAATTTGTTGGGCAACCTGAGCTTTTCATCTGAACAAAAGTGTCGATAAAAATAGAAAGAGCTATTAAAAGAGAACGTTAAGTCATCGGCGTATCGCGTGTATTGATAATGATACTCATGCGATAGATGCATGAGTTGTTTGTCCATGCCAAGGCAAATCATGTTCGAAATTAAAGGAGATGAAGGAGCTCCCTGAGGGAGCCCTTTTGGTGTGGCGACAAGTCTAGAAACATAGAATGCAACTTCAGAGGCGAGGCCCAATTTCTTTGAAACAAGAAGGCCGTATACCCGTTTAGAGGAGATTGAGGGAAAGAAATCCTTAATATCAATACCAGCAATTACTTGTGATCCAATATGAGTTTCCGCATTTGTTCGTATTGACCGACCTTTTACGAAACCGTGCACGCAAGGCAAAGGGCTGTAGCTCTTTTCGAGCTCTTTAGAGATTATTCTTTGCACCTTTTTTAAATCGGATCTTGGGATTAACAGCTCTCGATAACCCCCATTTCTTTTTGGAATCAATTTATATCTGTATAGGTCATACATGGAAGATGGATTGACAAAGAAGTCAAGCTTTTCTAAAGACAGGCCAAGAAATCCTGCCAGGTCGGTCTTCGACTGCAGCTCGTTGAGCATCAGATTATCCTTAGAGTTAGAGTTAATAGCCGGTTCCTCCGTAGAGTCGTACTTGATAGACACGTAACAGAATATAATGTGCAAACAACACATATCCGATTGCGATACGCAAACGCTAATTCGAACCGGCTATGAAGAGTATTCTACCAGTCATCCATTTGATGCAAATTCAAAATAAGGTAACTGTGTCGGAACCGGAGCCTAGAATATGGGGATGGCCCCTAAGGCAGAAGGTGCTAGCTGCATTGACAACTGAACATCGTTCGTAACTAAAATGACGGTCGAAGCTGTTTGAACTATTGGAGCCGAGGTGAGACGCATCTTCATCGGTCTTCTGCAGCCTGCTCATGAAGAGCGGGTGGAGCTCATGATTCTGCGGCGGGGTCCATTCGGATGCAATCACGGGCGGAATCTTACACAACGCGGTCAAGGTCGACATGTGCAAGGTCGACATGCGGCGGCTCCGCGGGCGGATCGCGGGTTAAAATAAGGCACCCGGGACTATGTCGACCCCGGTGCTAAACGCAATATTGGTGGCATCGTTACTCAATAATCAGTGGTACCTTTGCGAACAAACACAAAATAGTGTTTCAACAGCGATATGTGGCGGCTAGGAGCACTGTCCCCAGCAGGAAAAGTGTAAAGGAAGCGGCGATCCAATTATTGTCGCTGGTCTTGGGGAGAGACGTGGAAGCCACGGTTGCGGTTTTGGGCTTTGAGGCCTTGGCGACCGTGGTCTTGGTTACTGTCGTTGTTGTCTTGGTTGTCGCGGCCGCGGGTTTCAGCG
>NZ_QRMC01000015.1:0-6447 GCF_003472525.1 Collinsella sp. AM10-26 | reverse complement strand
TCACCGCCGACGAGGCCGAGCGCCTGGCCGACGAGGGCCAGTTCGGCAAGGGTTCCATGGAGCCCAAGGTCCGCGCCGCCATCAAGTTCGCCCGCTCCCGCAAGGGCCGCACCTGCATCATCGGCGCCCTGGACAAGGCCGCCGAGACCATGGCCGGCCTCTCCGGTACCCGCATCCACGAGTAGTCTCTACTCCGTTGCCTCTCTCGTGGGCGCCAGGCAAAGCGCCCACAAACCACCTCTCTTCATGAGCCCCGCAGTCCGCTCTGACTGCGGGGCTTTTGCTATTGAGTTGTGAGCATATGGGGGAGGTAAACAAGATCAAATTTGATTAGACGCTCAGATCATGAGACGCCTGAAACCAAACGATGACTCCCAGAATCCTAATTCGGCGTTTGTCCAGCACGATATCCGGTTCCGCTGTGCGATATGAGTGGGATGAGAGCATCACGGTATTCGTGCCGGTGCTATAACGCCGTATGACGATTCTCGAATTATCGGCCAAGGCGAGGACGGAGCATCCGTTCCAGGGTTTTAGGCTGGGATCCACGAGGAGAAGGGATCCAATCGGGTAGCATTTGGACATGGCGGATGTGTCCATTTGAACAAAGAAGCACTCGCGATGTTTCTTGAATACGGATGAGGGAAGCGCGGTTGTTCCGGTTTGTTTAAGTCCCGTTCTGCCTCCTGTCATCTGGATTTTAAATACATCGCAAAGGGAATCAGTAGTAACTTCTTTGGATTCCCCCTTCCGCCCCTCGTGGTCGAGCTTTGCGGCAAGCCCTGCGGTTTCAGATGTGAGGTCGTCGAGCTGCAGGTTAAATGTCGATACTATCTTGAGCAACGTTGAGCGGCGGATTGCATAACGATCCTTTTCCCAGCGGCATACCGTTTCTTTGGAGACGCCGACGAGTGTCGCGAGCTCCTCCTGTGTTAGCTGATCGCGCTTGCGAAGCGCCTTTATGTTTTGACCCGTTCCCATTTTATGAAGTGCGGACGAGGGGAAGGCAGAGGCAGTTGGGACCGCCAAAGCCGTTTGTCAGCTCGAAGATAGAGATGGGAACAAGTTCAATACCTGCCTGCTCCAGCGCTTTGTTGGTTTTGACGTTTTCTTCGTATACGCAGACCTTGCCGGGCTCCAAACAAAGGGTGCTTGTGGCATTGTTGGACCTTTCGACCTCTGCTGCTCCGGGATTTGAGCCACCGCAAAAGATAAATTGCAACGAATTTGAGCCCAGAGCTAATCTCAGCGCTTCTTTCAGACCGCCTTCGACATGACGCGCCCGGGTTGTCCTTTCCGATCTGCCCCGTGTAATGCGGTAGACCCGTGCTTGATCGAGAAGCTCACGGTCAACGAGGAATGTCTCGTAGCCAACGCGAGCGAAATATGTGTCGAGATGGATACAGAGGTCATCGTAGGGGACCTGTATGGCCCATACGGACTCAATAGCAGAGTTCTCATCCCAGAGCAAGTTATTTGCTAGGGTGTCTATCGCCGCTGGCTCGGTTCGTTGGGAGATTCCAACGGCTACGTTTTCGCAGTTGAGGTTGTGCAGGTCGCCGCCTTCAAAGTGGTAAGTCGATTCATGCTTGAAGAACTGAGGAGCCTCGCGGAAATCTGGGTGATATGTAAAAATCGTTTTGTAGGCGATAACCTCACGGTTGCGCTCCGGCCAGTACATATGGTTGAGTGTGACGCCTTCGCCGATGACGCTCGCCGGGTCGCGTGTGAACCACATGGTGTTAAGGGGGCTTACGAGAAGGTCGTCGGGCGAGTATGCATCTCCCGTCAGTTTTGCGAGGCTGAATATCTCCTTATCCGTATCGAAGACCTGGGAATAACGGATGCCGTTGACGGCCGCTTGGGCCAGAGCGCGGGAGCCCTCGATGTGCTCGAGGTAATCGCGAATAGCGGACTCGAGCTCAATGCCGCACGCGCCGCATTCTCTAATGAAGCTATCGATAAAGGAGCGACGCGCTTGGTCTGTCGCATCAAGGGCTTCGGTAAGAAGGTTTTCAAGATAGAGAATCTCTACTCCTTCGCGCTCGAGCATCGTCGAGTAAGCATGATGCTCCTTGAGAGCCTTTTCAAGATCGAATGAGCTGCTAGACGGGCGTAGCGTAAAGACTTGATTGAACTGCCCGTCGGGGTAATTGCGCGTTTCGGAGCCGGGGCAGTGCAGGAGGGCCTTTTTTAGCTTTCCTATTTCGTTTTGAACATGTAGTGCGGACATAAGACCTCGCTTTGGCGATGAGTATTGATTGCTTCCATAGTGGCACATTACGAGATTGATTCAATTTACATCATATTTGTCACAGGAGAATGGCATGAACAAGGCTAGTAATTGATGTTAAACATCTATTTAAAGAGACAATTGACGAATTACATCAATCTGGAATCCGTTTACGGGTCGATGCGCTTCGTTGACGGGCGAAGAGACGGAAGGATGTTTTGCGCGATGACACAATGGCTTTGCCGGCAACGAAAAACCCCTGAATTAAGGAGGAGAGATGGCAGAGACAGAAAAGAAGCGCACTCTTCGAGTCCCGCACGTGTACACCATCATTCTCGTCTTGATGGCCGTATTTGCCGTTCTGACCTGGGTCGTGCCTTCGGGTTCGTTTGAGCGCCAGGAGGTTAACGGTCGCGAGGTAACAGTCTCGGGCACCTATGAGCCTGTCGATAAGGTCTATACGGACGAGGACGGCAACGAGGTCGATCTTCGCCAAGGCATCTTCGAAGTACTTGAGGCCCCTGCGATCGGCATCCAGCAAGCGGTCGAGGTCGTTGCATTCATTATGATCGTGGGAGGTTCCTTCCAGGTCATCACGGCGACCGGAGCCATCACGAGCGGCGTCGCCCGAGTGGTGAAGAAGTTCAAGAGCAAGGACGTCCTCATCATTCCGATCCTAATGGTGCTTTTTGCCTTGGGCGGCAGCACCTTTGGTATGGCAGAGGAGACGCTTCCG
This sequence comes from Collinsella sp. AM10-26, assembly GCF_003472525.1. Lineage (NCBI taxonomy): Bacteria > Bacillati > Actinomycetota > Coriobacteriia > Coriobacteriales > Coriobacteriaceae > Collinsella > Collinsella sp. AM10-26. Next base: position 3,478 of record NZ_QRMC01000015.1, on the reverse strand, counting down.
TTCTTTGCGATTCTTATGCCGATCATGATGGCCATGGGCTTCGACTCAATTACAGCGTTCATGACGGTGTTTGTGGGTGCCCGTATCGGATACATCGCATCTACCGTTAACCCGTTCAACGTCCTGATTTCCCAGGGTATCCTCGGTATCCAGGGCAACCCCCAGCTTTGGTTGCGTACTATCGCCCTTGTCGTGCTCACTGCAGTTGCCATCGCATGGGTTGTGATGTATGCCCTCAAGGTTAAGAAGAATCCCGAGACATCCCCAGCTTTCCACGATGATATCGAGAAGCGCAAAGAGTTTGGCGCGGACGAGAATCTCCTCGATAGCGAGTTCACCGCTAGGCAAAAAGCCGTTATGGTTATTTTCGTGCTTGGACTTGGCGCTATCATTTGGGGTCTGGTAACCCAGGGCTGGTACATGAACGAGATCTCTGCGATTTTCTTGGCCATGGCTCTTCTTTCGGGTGTTGTTTCCGGGATGAATGAGAAGGAGATCGCTGGCGAGTTCGTTAAGGGAATTGCAGACTTCGCGTTCTCTGCCATCGTTGTTGGCCTCGCCCGCGGAATCCTCGTAATCGCCAATGACGGCCTCATCATCGATACGATTCTCAACACGCTCGCCACGGCTCTCTCCGGAGTTCCGGCAGTTATCTTTACGAGCATTCTCTATGTCGTGGATAACCTTCTGTCGATCCTCGTTCCGAGCTCCTCAGGCATCGCTGCTCTTACGATTCCCATTTTCGGCCCGCTTGTTGAGCTGATGGGCTTAAACCCCGAGGCTGCAGTTACTGGTCTTTCCATGGGCAGCGCGGCCATGTCTCTCATTTCGCCAACAAGCGCGATGCTCGTTGCCGGTCTTGGCGTCTGCAAGATTCCGCTTGGCCAGTGGTGGAAGGTCGCTTGGAAATTCTTCCTGGTCGTAAGCGTTATCTGCATGGCATTCACTGCGGTTTCGGGTCTTATCCCCCTGCCGTAAAAGCAAACCCCATATACAAGTTGTGAGAAAGAAGGATAGAGATGAACAAAGGTCTGAACGTTCATAGCGAGATTGGCGCCCTTAAGAAGGTGTGCGTCCATCGCCCCGGTATGGATCTTGTAAACATGAAGGCGGAGGATTTCGACCGCGTCTGGATTCATGACGCGTTCTATTTGGACTATGCCCAGAAGGAGCACGATCAGTTTACCGACCTTCTTCGCGGCGCTGGTGCCGAGGTCGTCTATATGGAAGACCTGGTTGCCGAGACGTTCGATAAGGTCGAGGGCGCGCGTGCTCAGTTCATGGGAAAGTTCATGGACGAGTCGGGTATCAAGAACGCTGCTCTTCGCCAGGCGGTTGTCGAGAAGCTCGATTCCATCAAGGACAACAAGGAGTTTGTCCTTACGGCTATGGGCGGACTGTATGTACGCGACCTCGAGATCCCGCATGTCGGCGGCTCTCTTGCCAGCCTGGACGGCGACGAGCTGAAGGGCGACGACATGGTTCTCTTCCCCATGCCCGCCTCGTATTTCTCCCGTGACCCCCTGGCCGTCGTGGGCAAGGGCGCTACCATGAACCGCATGTACTGGAATCAGCGCAACCGCGAGGTAATCTTCTACGAAACGGTGCTCCGCAACCATCCCGATTACGCCGGTAGCCCCATCTGGTACGACCACAACAGCGAGTGGCATATTGAGGGCGGCGATATTCTCAACATCAACGCCAAGACGCTCGCCATCGGTATTTCCGAGCGTACCCAGACTGCGGCCATCGATGAGCTCGCCAAGAATATGTTCTGGGGTTCTGATGAGGCCGAAATCGAGAACATCTATGCCATCAAGATTCCGCACGGCTATGCCTACATGCATCTCGACACCGTTTGCACGCAGGTCGATCGTGATAAGTTCACGGTTTACCCCGGCATCTACCAGACGCTTCGTGCCTACCGCTTGACCAAGGGCGATACGGAGGGGGAGGTGCGTATCGAGGAACTCGAGGGCACCCTGCAGCATATCCTCGAGCTTGCGACGGGTATGGACCACATCACCATGATTGAGTGCGGTGGTGGCGATCCGATTGAGGCTTCTCGTGAGCAGTGGAACGATGGTTCCAACACTCTTGCGGTCGCGCCGGGCAAAGTCTGCGTGTATGAGCGCAACGTTGTCACTAACGATGCTCTTTACAAGGCCGGCGTCGAGCTGCTCGTCGCCCCCTCCGAGGAGCTTTCTCGCGGTCGCGGCGGCCCGCGTTGCATGACCATGCCGTTCTGGCGTGAGGAAATCTAACCAACGCTAGCGAATCTGGGCGGCGTTCGCATCCGCGTCGCCCGTCCCTCCTTGCTTGCTCCTAACAATCGAAAGGACTCAAATCATGTCTCTGAATATTTCTGGTCGAAGCGTTCTCACCCTGCTTGACTTCACGTCCGAGGAAATCGAGTACATGCTCGATCTGGCTAAAAACTTTAAGGATATGAAGCGCGCCGGTTATCCGCACCGCTTTCTCGAGGGCAAGAACATTGTCCTGCTGTTTGAGAAGACCTCCACGCGCACGCGCTGCGCCTTCGAGGTCGGCGGTATGGACTTGGGTATGGGCGTGACCTACCTCGACCCCGGCTCGTCGCAGATGGGCAAGAAAGAGTCCATCGAGGATACCGCCCGCGTACTCGGTCGTATGTATGACGGCATCGAGTATCGCGGCTCCGATCAGTCTATCGTCGAGGAGCTTGCCGCCAAGGCCGGCGTTCCCGTCTGGAACGGTCTGACCAACGAGTACCATCCTACCCAGGCCCTTGCCGACATTCTTACCATGCGTGAGGAGTTTGGCGACACGCGCGGCATGAAGCTCACCTATATGGGCAAGGAGCAGGGCAACGTCAGCGACTCCCTGATGGTTATCTGCGCCAAGCTCGGCATTAACTTCTGCTCCTGCGGACCCAAGGGCGATGTCGAGGGCGCCACGCACTTCGATCCCGAGCTTCTTGAGCGCTGCCAGGAGATCGCCGCTCAGAATGGCTGCACGATCCAGCTCACTGAGGATATCGACGAGGGCGTCAAGGATGCAGACGTGATCTATACGGACGTTTGGGTCGGTATGGGCCAGGCTGAGGAGCTGTGGAAGAGCCGAATCGATCTTCTCTCTCCCTATCGAGTAACGCCCGAGGTCATGGCCAAGGCAAACCCCGGCGCCATCTTTATGCACTGCCTGCCGAGCTTCCACGATACGCAGACCACCATCGGCGCCGAGATTGCCGAGAAGTTCGGCGTGACCGAGATGGAGGTTTCCGACGAGGTCTTTGAGAGCGCGCAGTCTCGCGTGTTCCAGGAGGCCGAGAACCGCATGCATACCATTAAGGCCATGATGTACGCGACGCTTCGCTAGTAGCTGGGAAGTGAACGAACACTATGAGTAAACCGTACGGAAAGCCCGATCGTATTGTCGTCGCCCTCGGCGGCAACGCCCTCGGCAACAACCCCGTCGAGCAGATCGAGGCCGTGAGCAA
>NZ_QRMC01000014.1:1551-12770 GCF_003472525.1 Collinsella sp. AM10-26 | reverse complement strand
TGCAATCGCAAGAAGATGACGGGGCGGAATGTCAATCCTGGTCTAACAGAGCCAAACGAATTCATCTCCTGGACGGGCCGAGCGGCTATGCCTCGGCCATGGTCAAGAGCAGCCTCTCCCACCAGATGCGCTTTACCGTGCAGGTGTTTGAGAAAGAGCTCTGTGCCGCCGGTGACCCGCACGCACTGCAGGTCAAGCTGCTCGGAGACGATTCGCGCGTGCCGTCCAGCTGGAAGCTCTTCGCCGACGGCGCATGCGTTGCGGACGGATCCGGCGCCTTTGCCCGCGAGTGCTTCTGCGAGGGCGCCGAGGTGTTCCTGAATCTGTGTCGCGATGCCGTCGAGACTGCCGATCTGCGCCAATGGAGCCAGAGGGAGTACGAGCTGCTGAGCGCCGCGCGCGGGATTGCGAGGATGTAGACAGGCGGACGAGCCATCGACGATTTTGAGCTGGCAAAGGCCGGGATTTAGATTCCCGGCCTTCAACCTAGCACTGCTTTATGAGATCGAGCACCGCGGGAATGTCATCGGGATTCCGAAGGGCAACATAGGTCGGCAGGCCTGGACCGAATCCACCCTGCGTACGCTTGTCCTGGCACATGTCCTCTGGATCCGTTAGATCATCCACACTCTTTGCCAAGCCAACGGCAATCCAGCCACCGTTGCTAGTCCTGCCTTCCAACACGGCATGCAGTTTTCGCTTGCCCGACCTGAAGCCTACATAGTACTTGGCTATGTAGGACTCCCACGAAGGGTTACCACTCAGAACGGACTCGCGCACCTCATCGAAAAGCTTCTGGTTGAACCCACCTTCGGCAAAGGTGGGGTGGTTCTCCTGCAGAGTCCAGACAGGAGCCTCGTCAGACTCCCCACGAGAAGGACGGTACTTGTCGACGACGTCTGCCGGAAGGTCGGGATACTTCCATATCTCGCACGCTTCTTTCGCCAGCTCGTCCGCGCGCTGCCCAATCTCTTCCTCACCCCATTTTTCATGCGAGGCAAACGACTTGTTCAGGTAGAGCGGGCTGCATTTGAGTCCCACGTTCGGAAGATTGAGCTTGTCCGAGAACGACCGGTTTGAGTACTCCTGGTTGTAGCCCGTCAGCGTAAGGTTGCCCAGGTTGTTGCATAACCTGTCGTGGATGTCTTCCCAGTTCTCGCCAAGCGATTCCTTCCAGCCATGTTCACCGTCGATCGTCTGGGGCATGACGTGCTCGATTTGGTAATTGTCAGCCGAGATGGGCTCCTTCGGGTGGTGCCAGTTCTCCATGCGCTCCAGGTAATAGCGCTTTTTGGAGAAGCGGTTGTAGCAGTCACGCGTCTTAAACTCCTCGACAAAATGCTCGTCTGTCGGGAAGTACGCAGTCATACCGCTGCTGTGGATAAGGAGCATCGCCGTAACGTACTCCTCTATATCGTCCTGCTGCTCGAGGTTGCGATACATGCCGGCAAAGAAATTATTTAGGCCCGTGGTAAGCCTGCCGCAAACCGCCCGCCTGAACAGGAACGACTCGATAGTCTCGCAGATACGCAAAAACGCATTGTGGTTTAACATATTTCCCTCGTAAACCGAGTAAAGCAGCATCAAAAGAGGCCTGATCTGCTTCACATCAAGGCTTACGATTCTGCCGAATACTTGGTGCAGGCCATCGTCTTTCTCCTCGCCAAGGAACAACCTGGCATATCTTTGCGCATATTCGCGGAGCTCCTTCAGCAGGCCCTCGGTATCCCCATCGTAGTCATCAGCAAAATAGCGTTTGAACTCGTAGTAGGCCTCGTTTTCCTTTGGCATCCTATTGGGAACCTTGAGCCACAGCCAGTACCAGATAAATGCATTGAACTCTTCTTCGCCGCCTTTTCCGAACAAGCGCTCGAGCGGGTGCCAGTAACCCTCGTAAAGCTTGGTCTGCTCGTCATTGGGAAGAGACATAAGAACGAAGTTACGAATGAGGTCAATAGGCGTGAGCGGCTTGCCCTTGGAGTTCATGGACTCAAATATGAGCTGGGCATTATCAACGCCCGCGGTGAGCTTGGTGTCGATGACCTGCACGCGGTTTAGCCCCGCCCAAAGCCTTGCAGGGTCGAATGATTTCCCGTGCATCTTTTCACGGAAGAACGCATAGTTCTCGACGATCCGATCCGATTTTTCATCTGGCACGGGAGACCTAGATACGATGGAAAACAGCGTCTCTTTATCGTCCTGAGAAAGCACCAGCTTGTAGCGCGCCAGACCGTTGTAGTCATCATCGTTAAAGAGGTAATTTTTCCTCAGCGCTGAGATCTTGAGATCGCCAAGGAAACCGGCCTTGTCGGGATTACTCTCCAAATAGTCAGCCAAGGCGGCGATCATCAACGAAAACGTCGTCATGCGCTGTTGTCCATCGATCAGGAGCACGCGTGAGATGCTTGTGGCCGAGCTCTCGGACTCAGGGATATAGAGCATCGACCCCACGAAATGTGATACGTCATCACGACCCGCTCGCATGACGTCATCCCAAAGTACTTCGCACTCTTTTACGCTCCACGAGTAAACTCGCTGGTACACAGGAATGACAAACTGCATCTTCGCCACGCCCATAAGGTCAAGCAGATTCGCTTCGGTTGCTTTCATTTACGCTTGCTCCCTTTTCCAACATCGATCTCAGGAATCCTACTTGAACTTCTCCACCAGCAGCTGCCCGATGGCGCTCATCATGGCGCGATACTTCTCACTGTCCTCAAAGAGGCTGGTAAAGGAGTCCGTGTTCTCCACATAGGCGCGGCGAGCCTCCTCATCGAACACCTTGGGCAGCAGGCTTGATTCGAAGACCTGTCTGCCGTCGCGACGGATGGTGTCGGCGACCCGCGGATTTTCGGCGATACGCTTCCACAGCGTGTCGATAACCACACGATCTCCCTCGGTGAAGTTGCCAGCCCACTGCTCGTTGAACTTATCCACGAGCACCTGCAGCGGGTCGCGCTTCTTATCGGGCGTCACGGTCTTGGCCGCGCCACCGGGATCGAGCACGCCGCCGCCAGGCTCAAGCGAAATGCTGCCCTCGAACTCCTGCTTGAGCTTGTAGAAGCGCATCTCGACCTTGTCGTCCACAGCCTCGACGGGGATCTTCTCGACCTTGAGGAGGTGGCGCAGATAGCTTAAATACACGTATTCCTTATGCAGGTCTCGGTCAAACATGCGCACGATCTGGGTGATGTAGGTGTACCACTTGCAGAAGCTACGCACCTTGCGACGAACCTGATAGCGTTCATCGTCGTTCAACTCGTTATAACGCGCGACCGCCGGCTTCAAAACGGCCGCGAGCTTACCCTGCACGTTGCTCTGCGATTTACCCTTGCCATCGGTGAAGACTATCTCGGCAGCGGCCTCAATGTCAGACTCGTCATAGAGCCCGTAACCGCGAATATCGGTCTGCACCTGATAGAGGAGGTCGGTGTTAATCTGCTCGGAAAGCGACGTCTCGGTGTAGAAGCGTTCGAAAGCCTTCTGGATGTCCTCGGGCTTGTTCACGAAGTCGAGGATGTAGGTGTCCTCCTTGTCCGGGTGGATGCGGTTGACGCGGCAGAGCGTCTGGACGGCCTTCACGTCCTTGAGCTTCTTGTCCACCACCAGCGTGTGCAGCAGCGGCTCGTCAAAGCCCGTCTGGTACTTCTCGGCAACAACAAGCACGTCCCCATAGTTGTGGAACTCAGCCTTCGTTTGGCTCTCGGCGACGCGTTGTCCATCGTGGCCGACGTTGATGACCGGCTCGGTGTACTCGGGACCGTCGGGGCCGTCAGCCGGGTCGCTAATGGCGCCCGAGAACGCCACCAGCACCTCGATATCATCGTAGCCCTTCTTCTGCATGTAGCGCTTGATCTCGTGGTAGTAGCGAACCGTCGCGAGGCGCGAGGCCGTGACCACCATCATCTTGCCCTTGCCGCGGATTTTGGTGCGTGTCACATTGCGGAATGTCTCCACGATGATCTCGGCTTTCTGGCCGAGGGCATAGGGGTGCAGCTCCTTATACTTGCGGAGCAGCTTGAGCGTGGGGCTGCTCGGTACGTCGGGATTGTCGGGGACCGTGCGTGCGAGCTCGACGGCCTCCGAATAACTCACGTAGTTGGCGAGGGGGTCCATAATGAAGCCCTCCTCTATCGCCTGGCGCATCGAGTAGACGTGGAACGGGTGGAAGGACCCGTCAGGCCACTCATCGCCGAAGATCTCGAGCGTCTGTTCCTTTGGCGTAGCGGTAAAGGCAACGAAGGTCAGGTTCTTGTGACGGCCGTGGCTCGCGAGCTCGTCGGCGAGCTGGTCCTCCCAATCGGCTGCGGCGTCCTCGGCTTCCGCCTCGATCTCAGCGTACTCCTCGAGCGCGTCGCGCTTGTCGGCAAGGGCGCTCTTGAGCTTGAGCGCGCTCGTTCCCGTCTGGGACGAATGTGCCTCGTCGACGATGATGGCGAAGCGCTTACCCTTGCTCTCGACCTGCTCGTAGATCACGGGGAACTTCTGAAGGGTCGAGACGATGAGACGAGCGCCGCCGTTGATGGCGTCCCGCAGGTCGGCCGAGGTCTTGTCCTTGCCGATGGTCACGACCGAGCCGATGGCGTGATCGAAGCCCGAGATGGTCTCCTGCAGCTGGCTGTCGAGCACTCGGCGGTCGGTGACGACGACCACGGAGTCGAACAGCGGGGTGTCATCCACAAAGAGGGATGCAAGGCGATAGGCCGTCCAGGCGATGCTGTTCGACTTGCCCGACCCCGCCGAATGCTGCACGAGGTAGTTCTTGCCCGTCCCGTTCGCGCGCACGTCGGCGATGACCTTACGCACGGAGTCGAGCTGGTGGTAACGGGGGAAGATGATGCGCTCCTTCTTGCGCTTCACCTCGTTGCCGCGCGCATCGAGCTCTGTCTCTTCCTTGACCTCCAGGTGGAGGAACTTGTTGACGATATCGAGCAGGCTGTCCTTCTGCAGGGCGACCTCCCACAAGTGGCTCGTGGCATAACCGTCGGGATTTGCGGGGTTGCCGGCGCCGCCGTCGTTTCCCGCCCCGGCGGAGCCCTGGTTGAACGGCAGGAAGAAGGTCTTCGCGCCCTCCAGCTTGGTGGTCATGTAGACATTTTCGAGATCGACGGCGAAAAAGGCCACCATGCGCGTGTTGAACTTGAGACAGCGACACCTCGGGTCGCGGTCCTCGCGCCACTGGCGCATGGCATTCTCAACGTCTTGGCCGGTGAACTGGTCCTTGAGCTCTATGCCCACCAGGGGGATGCCGTTCACGTCCAGGACCATGTCGATGGTCTGGTTGCCCGTCTCGGCGAAGTGGAACTGGCGGATGCAGCGGCAGACGTTCTTGGCATAGCGGTCGGCGGCGCTTTCGTTAAGCCCGCTCTCCGGCTTGAAGAATACGACCTTGAAAGGAATTCCTCGGTGCTTGAAGCCGTGTTTGAGCACCGCGACCATACCCAGGCGGTCGACGGCGTCGTTGAAGACCTTGGCGAACTTCGCCGTGGAATCGGAGTTGCACATGCGCTCGAAGCGATCCCACGCCTTGGGCTGCGTCGTCTGGATGAAGTTGACCAGGGTGGCGGCGTCGAGCGCACGGTCACGATGCTCCATGTAGCCGCCGCCGACCATCTGATAGGTGCCGTCCTCGACGTAGAGGAGCGAATGCCTGTCGTCGCACTTGAAGAAACCGCCCTCAGGCGAGCAGAGAAACGACTCGATGTCCTCTTCGAGGTTCTTTTCCTTTGTCTGCGCAGGCATGCTACAACCTCATCTCTCTCAACTCGCGACCAAAGAGAGCGAGCCACGGAAATATGCTCTTGTTTAGCACCATGTACATCTTCGCGCGCTGCTTTTCCGTCGGTGCCGTCCTCTTGTTGAACATATCCACCATGAACTCGTAATCGTTTCGACCGTCATAACCGTTGTACCTATTGGCCGGAAAGGCGCCCCTCTCGTAAAGGAAAGCGTAGAGGCGTCGAGAAAACAGATCCCTGTTCATGCCATCGAGTCGCACGCCCGGCTTCCTCGCCTCAAGGGCTTCCAGCAGCTTGATCGCTGCCTTCCAGCCCTCAACCTCGTTCTTGAGCTCATCATTTTCAAACTTAAGGATGCAGGTGGAGCCTATTGGCGAGAGCTCTTTCCCGTTGACGGAATTTTTGATTGTGAACTCATACCTGATGCCCTCATGCCCGCAAAGACACTCTCCGGAGGTGTTCCCATTGTCATGGCACCCCACCACGTGCCATTCGGAAACGGCAATATCCCACGTTTTCGACGACGACGCCTCCAGCACGATGCCCGGAAGACGATAGGAATCGCCCATTGGCTACACCTCCCGCTTTCCGGTGACGGTCTCGTAGATGAGCGACTGCTTGTACGCTTTGAGGTCGGTGATGATAGCCTGCTTGGCAGCGATATCGGCATCGATCTGGGTGCACTTCTCGTCCAAGTAGTCCGCAATGAGACGCTGTTCGGAGAGAGGGGGCAATGGCACAAACGCCCGAGCCAATACGTTAGCGGCAAGATTTGCGCTCGTTGCACCAATGGCAGTAGCCATGGCTTGATTGGTGGTAGATGAGCACGTAAGCGCATAGCTAAGCCACTCGGGAGCGCAGCAAATGGGTCTAGCGACAGTCAGCGAAGAAGCAACCGTGCCGCAGTTCTCCGTTCGGTTCAACGAGCATTTGCCAACGCTTCCGCGCAAACAAAAGACGACATCACCGCGCCGTAGCTTCACACCCTTAAGTGAATCGTACTTATCTTGCGAAATGTACTTCGAAAAGACGTCGGGAAGATAACGACCATTGAGGTCGCCAGACGTAATAAACGGAATTCCAGCCTCTTGAATATCGTCGCCTGAAGGGTAGCTGTCACTTCTATCTCCGTTGAGAAATACAGCGAGACGCTTCACCATCACGAGGCCCCAGTTCGCATTCATTTTTCCTATCGCCGGGACTCCGCTTTCTTTCACTTTGAAAGCGTTACACGTACCGTAAACAATGGCTCGTTTAACCACATCGTTTTGATACGCCCTGTACTCTTCAATAGACTGCTCGGCGGTGGAGACGGCGCGGTCGATTTCGGCGCACTTATCGTCCAGGTATTCCGCGATGCGGCGCTGCTCATCGAGGGGAGGCATGGGTAGCACTTGGGCTGCAAAGTCCTCGAACTTGATTGTTTTGCCTTCGCGGATGCCCAACGTTAGTGAATTCATATGGTCAATAAACGACGGCGACTTAAACAAGTACTTATAGAACTGATAGTCGATTGGCTTTATTGAGCGAAACGTTTGGTAAGCAGGCGAACAGACCCCTTCGAAGTCGGAGCGCTCGAAGCCGCCCTGGAAGCTGCGCAGGCTGATTACAAAATCATTCCTGTGAACCGTACGGAATCTACTTAGGTCGGTATCGTCCTTAACGCGAACAACACCTTCAAGCCTATCCTGAGGCCACATGCCATGCTTCTGGGTCGCTGCCAAAAGCGTAAGGTCATCGTTGCCCCTGTCGTTGGTGAGTTTAAACAGGCGCTTAGCCCTATGCAATTTCCACCTCGAGGGGACCTCGCCGAGCCACTCGACGCCGCTGTCCTTCATCTCCCGCATTGCTAACGCACCTCTCCGAAGAGGGCCTTGAGGCTCTTCTCGAGCGTCTTCTCGTGCTCGAGGATGCGCTTGGCGATCTCGTCAGCTGGCTCCAGCTCGGCGTACTTGTAGAACACGCGCGTGAACGGGACGGTGTAGCCCACCTTGGTCTTCTTCTTGTCCACCCAGGCGTACTTGTTGTACGGGCGTACCTCGCGCTCGATATAGGCGTCAATGTCCTGAGTGAGCGGGATGTCCTCGGTGTCCTCCTTGGCCTTGTCCGCCTGCATTTTCCCGCGTTTGTTAAGGACGGGTTCTCCGTCCTCGTCGACGACGGGGCTCTCCACGGCAACGCGGTTGAAGCCAAACTCGACCGTCTCCATCAGGCGCGCCTCGACGGAGACCTCTAGTCCGTTGGACCCGGCGCCCGTCCAAGTGCCGTCGCGATACTCGGAGTACGCCTGGACGATAAGGTCGCGGCAGGACTTGGTGATGTCGTTCTTCTTGTCGCCAATGCCCTTGCGGCGCTTCTCGAAGCACCGGGAGGCGTCGATGAGCAGCACGTGGTCGCGATGCTCCGGTGCCTTCGCCTTGCTGAAGAGCCAAACGTAGGTGGCGATGCCGGTGTTGTAGAACGAGTCGCAGGGCAGCTGCACGATCGCGTCGAGCCAGTCGTTCTCCAACACGTATCGGCGGATGCTGTCCTCGCCGCTGCCGGGCTTGCCCTTGTAGAGCGGACTCGCGTCCTGGACAATCGCCATCACGCCGTCGTCCTTGAGCTTAGACAGGCCGTTGAGCACGAAGAGCATCTGACCATCGCCCTTGGCGGGAAGCTTCTCAACGGGGAAGCGTCCACCGCCGGCAGTCTTGAATTCCTTCTCCACCGAGGGGGCCTGAGGATTCCACGGGTCACCGAAGGGTGGATTGGAAATGCAGTAGTCGAACTTGAAGCCATCGAACTTATCGGCGGAGAGGGTATCTCCGAAGCGCATGTTGGCGTCGTCCTCGCCACGAATTAGCGCACTCGCCTTCGCGATGCCGAAAGTGAAGGGATTGAACTCCTGACCGTAGCAGGTTACACGGGCCTCGGCGTCGAGCTGGCGCAGGCGCTCCTCGGTGCAGCCGAGCATCTGCGAGGTTCCCATGGTCTGGTCGTAGACGGTCTTCGTGATGCGGTCGCCGTCGAAGACGTGCGGGTCCGCCTGAATGAGCAGGTCGGTCATGAGGTACACGATGTCGCGGCTCGTGAAGTGAGCGCCGGCGTCCTCGTCGTAGGACTCGGAGAAGCGCTGAATGAGGTTCTCGAAGATGTAGCCCATGTCCACAGCTTTGATCTTGTCGGGCGACATGTCGGCCTGCGGCTTGCAGAAGTCGCAGACGACCTGGTAGAGCAGCGGGGCGTCTGGGTCGGAGAGGCGTTCGATCTGGTCGGCGAACTTCATGCGTGCCAAGATGTCCTGCACGTTGTCCGAGAACCCGTTGATGTAGTCCTTGAAGTTGTCCTCGATGTTCTCCGGGTCGGCCTTGAGCGTCTCGAAGGTGAACTTAGAGGTGTTGTAGAAGGGGTAGCCGGAGGCATCGCGCAAAAAGCCGTCCTTCACGGAAAAGGCTTTGTATTTCTCAGCTGCGGCGAGAACGGCATCGTGCGTGGGCTCAAGGCAGTCGTGGAAGCGTTTGATAACGGTCATAGGAAGGATGACCAGGCCGTACTCATGAGGCTTGTAGGGGCCACGCAGGGTATCGGCGGCACTCCAAATGAGAGATGCCTTCTCTTGAATATTGGCGCCAACGGCCTTGATAAGATCGTCGCTATCCGCCACTGCTATTTCTCCTTCTTGGTCAGATATTCGATGAGGCTCATCTTTACCAGCGAGGTAAAGCTGATGCCAGAAAGCGCAGCGGCGTCCTTCGCCGCATCACGCATGTTTTTAGGTATGCGGATGGTCACGGCAACGTTCTCGCCATCCACAAGAAAGCTCTTGAGCTCGCTTGTCTTGGCCTCTCCGTCGACAAGCTCGGCGTATTTCATTGGCAACCCCCGCGATTGCATGATGCAATACAAATGTGCTTCTGATTCTAGCAAAGGAACAGAAGCCAATGACCATCTGACGCAGATAGAAGGGGAAGTCGAGAGTCAACGTTCTGCCCATTCGCGATGCCATGGAATCTTAGGTCCCGTAGGCTTGTCAGCCATTCGGTTAAACCTATAGATATGAATTTAGGCCCGGTGACTTGAATCAGCGGTCATCCCGGGCCCATCGATATGCAGTGTACCCAGGGCTAGCAGGTTTAACAAATGGATTTTCGTTAGCGCGACCTCGACCGTCCCAACTGCCTCGGCTACCAACTGAACGCCCCCTACCTCCCCTCCGCTTTCAGCTTTAGCAGCAGGTCTCCCAGCTCGGGGCACTTGCTAGAAAGGCGCGTCTGAGTTCGCTCGCCTATCCCCCACCGCTGGCGGACTTCCCGAGCGCGCGGGCTCACGCGGTAGTCCCCGTCCATCATCTGCTTGAGCAGCTTGGCGGTCACGCGCGCATCGGCAAGGGCGCTGTGAGCGTGACCCGTCGACTCGTCAAACTCGATGCCAAACCACGTTGCCGCGTCGCCCAACGAGACGCGCCCGTGGCTGCCCACGTCCATGATCGAGGTGTAAAACGCCTGTAGGTCGGCCCAGTCCGTAGGAAATGCGGAAAGATGGATGTGCTTTGCCTGGCACTCGGTCATAAGCTGCCGGCGGTCCGCCCCACTCCAACAGACCACCTGGGCGGAGTAACGACCAATCCAATCGTTGAGCCTTTTGATCACCACGTAGAGCGGATCGGCCATCGCTGTGTCCACGGCCGATATCCCAGTGAGCTCGCGGACGGGGAACGCAACGCCTTCGGTAAATTCCGTCTGCACAAACTGCGAGAACTCGCCCATAATGTTGCCGTGGTAATCGAGCTTAACAGCGCCGACCTCGATAATTTCATTGCGCAGCCCACGGCGCTGGCGCTGCTTTGGCACCGGCGCAAACTCAAAGTCCAGCACGATCTGGCGCGCAAAGTTCGTCGTATCGATAGCCGAGATACCCAGCGTCTTTTCAGCTGACACGGTTATGGCCTTTCTCCGTCAACTGCCGCTTGCTACATAGGCGGCTGCATTGCCGTAAGGATAGGCGCCCGCGCGGACATGAAAGCGGGACGCAATACCATGCTCCGGTCGCACGCCATGCAGACCGCCCCAAGAGAGTCGCCCGCTCTATTCAAATGCATGAAAAAGATTTAGGCCCGGTGACTTGAATCAGCGGTCATCCCGAGCCCATCAATATGCAGTGTACCTACAGAGGGCTGGTTAATCAAACGGGCTTTCGGTGACGAAGACCTGCGCGTCTATCCCCAATCGCTCAGCGCCGTCTTCTGCCACCCTTACGAAAGGCTGCTATTCGAGGGAATCACGTTGCTGTTATTATCGAACATATATTCGTATTTATGACCGCGCTTTGATAGAATGGCAGTTGTTGACGGCAGTTCCATGTGCCGGGCAGCGCCCTCCATGCGACGGGAGGTGATGCCCATGACCGATCTGATTGATTTCGTGAAGCTCCTGACCGCTTTGGTCTCGCTCCTCACGGCGCCTATCGGACTTTCCGAGGCACTTAAGCAGCGTACGAAGC
>NZ_QRMC01000014.1:0-1541 GCF_003472525.1 Collinsella sp. AM10-26 | reverse complement strand
GCAGGGCATGGACGGCCGGTCCGGGTCCAGCCCCGTAATCCGGCATAGTTTTGAAATGGTTCTTGTCAACCAGCATAATCTATTACGTGAAATTGAGCCGCAAACGTTTATCAAGGCAATTTGTCAGGCATATGGAGTGGGAACTATGGAAAAAGAAGCCGGGTTATTTGCCCGGCCTCTTGATTCTCTGGTGGGCCCTCCGGGATTCGAACCCAGAACCCAGGGATTATGAGTCCCCTGCGCTAACCGTTGCGCCAAGAGCCCTTGCAAAGTGGTGGATGTGATAGAGGCCGTCGGAGCGGGCCACCCATCTTGAACCACGATGTGAAATACTACCATGCACGCGGCACCCGTTCAACGCACGATCTTGTCGACCAGGAGGATCATGGTGCCGCCTTTGACCTTGTGTGCCTATATGAAAGACGATATGAGAAAGCCATTTGGGTCGCCTCCCCCGCGGCGCAGCTTCTTTCCGCGGGCTCGGGATGCCACAATGGGCTTTGAGTATCGGCCCGTGCGGTAGCCCTTACCGCACCTGCGGGGAGGAGGCTTCCCATGCCCCATGTTACCTCCATCGGCCTGGACGTCCACGCGCGATCGGTCGCCGCCGCGGCGTTCAACCCCTTCACCGGCGAGGTGGTGCACCGTGACTTCGGGACGGACGCCGCCGAGATCGCGGAGTGGGCCCTCGGGTTCGAGGAGCCCAGGGCCTGCTACGAGAGCGGCCCCACCGGCTTCCACATGGCGCGCGAGCTGCGCGCGCTCGGCCTCGACTGCGCCGTGGCCGCCGTCTCCAGGATGCAGAGGCCGGCGGCGGACGCGCGCCGCAAGAACGACCGGCGCGACGCCGAGTTCATCACCCGCACGCTCGCCACCCACAACATCGTGGAGGTCCCGCTGCCCGATGCGGCCGTCGAGGCCGCCCGGGACCTCGACCGCGCCCTCGACGACGCCACGGTGGAGTACCGCCGCGCCAGGCAGCGCCTCAACATGTTCCTGATCAGGCTGGGCCACGTCTGGGACGAGCGCAACGCCGACGGGACGAGGAAGGGATCCTGGACGCGCGCCCACTGGAGGTGGATATCCGGGATCAGGCTCGAGGGGCCCCAGCGCGACGCGCTCGAGTACTACGTCACGGCCGCGAGGTGCGCGGAGTCGGACCGCCGGCAGCTCGAGAAGAAGGTGCTCGCCCTCGCCCGGACCGACCGGTGGCGCCCTGCCGTCGAGGCGCTCTCCTGCATCAAGGGAATCGACACCCTGACGGCCTTCAGGCTCGCAGCCGAGGCGGGCTCCTTCACGAGGTTCCGGACGGCCCCGGCCTTCGCGAGCTGGTGCGGGCTGGTCCCGTCGGAGCGCTCGAGCGGCGAGACCGAGCGGCGCGGCGGGATAACCAAGACGGGCAACCGGCTCGCCAGGACGACACTGGTGGAGTCGGCGTGGCACTACCTGACGTGCACGCCCCGCCCGAAGGCCCCGGCGCCCGGCGCGGACGTCCCCGCGGCGATCCGGGCGCGCGCCGACGACTGCACCGCCAGGCTCTG
>NZ_QRMC01000013.1:0-15161 GCF_003472525.1 Collinsella sp. AM10-26 | reverse complement strand
TCACCAAGCACAACCTCAAGTACCGCCGCTACTACCACCAGTTCGACTACTAAGAGCTGGTCGCAGGTCCGATATCTTGGCTGGTTGATATCTCGACCCTACACAAGGGCGTCCGCATTTGCGCGGGCGCCCTTTTTGCGTTGCTGTCGGCGCAGGGTGTCTTCGGCGGAAAGTTCATCCCGGGCTTGCGGCTCGGAGTGGGACGCGCTTTCCGGTTGGGCTGGGGGAATCGCCAGATTAAGCTGAGAGCTTGCCCCTATGTTTCTAAATGAATACGCTGTGAGCCGAGGGAGACGATTTTCCCCGCAAGCACTCTAGTATGCTAAAGTACCCAGAAGACCGGCGGGGCTATGCCGGTCTTCTGTTCTATGCGAAGCACAGCATGAGGAGGCTCACCAGATGACGGCCACACCGTGGGGATTCCGGGACATATTGCCCGAGGAGGCTCAGGCACGCGAGGAGATCGCATGTACGGTGAAGGGCTGCTTCAGGGAGCATCATTACCTGCCGGTTGAGACGCCGCTGCTCGAGGACAAGGGTTCGCTCGAGGAAGGCGGCCGCATTGCGGACACGCCGTTTAAGCTCTTTGACGATGATGGGCGTTTGCTGGTGGTCCGTCCCGACAACACGCTGCCGATCGTGCGCTTGGTTTCGACCCGCATGCGCGCGGCCGATCTGCCACTGCGTCTTCGCTACGAGGCGCCGGTGGTTCGTGAGTGCCAGCGCAATGCCGGCGGCTCGCGCCAGTTTACACAGCTGGGCTTTGAGCTTATCGGTGCGGGAGATACCGCGGGCGATGTCGAGATTGTCTCGCTGGTAGCCGATGCCGTGCGCAAGCTGGCGTTGCCCGATGCGCGCATTATCGCAGGTAGCGTGCGTCCTTTTAAGGAGCTGCTCGCGGCGTGCGAGGATCGCGAGCTGGCTGCCGAGGCCCTGCGCTGCGTGCACGCCAATGACTTTGTGGGCCTCGATGCCCGCGTGGCGGCAAGCGCCGAGTCCGAGGCCGTCAAGGCCGCCATTAGCGAGCTGCCGCGCTTGCACGGCGGTGCCGAGATACTCGACCGTGTGGATGCGCTGCTGGAAGCTGCCGGTATCGTCGCGCCGCTGACGCGCGAGCTGCGTGCCCTGGTCGAGGGCCTGGCTCCCGAGGACGCCCAGGTGCTGTCCTTCGACTTCTCCATCATGAACTCTTTTTATTACTACACGGGCCTGGTCTTTAAGGCCTATGCCGGTGGCCTGCCCGATCCGGTGGGTTCGGGCGGTCGCTACGACTCCATCTTTACCGGCGCGTTCGGCGATGGCATCGAGGTACCGGCGGCGGGATTTGCCTTTTCGCTCGAGCGTCTGGAGGCCGCGCACACTTCGGCTGAGGACGCCGCTTCCGACGGCGACCACGCCGCGGGCCGTGGTGCTGAGGGTCCGCTGCGCATCGCCGTTCCCAAGGGCTCGCTTAAGGCCGACACGCTCGACGTGCTCGAGGCCGCGGGCCTGGACGTCTCCGAGCTGCGCGACCCCGGCCGTCACCTGATCGTGCGCGGTCGCGATACGCGTGCCGGCGAGGGCGCGGTCGGCGATATCGAGTTTGTCATCGTGCGCCCCAGCGATGCGCCCGCTTTTGTGGGCTGCGGTGGTGCCGATTGCGGCATCTGCGGCTGGGATTCGCTTATCGAGGCCGACCTCAACCTGCTGCAGCTGGTCGATTTGGGTTACGGCCTGTGCACCTTTATTGAGGCTGAGCCCGTTTGGCGCGCCGGTCAGGCCGAGCGCAACTATGCCCGCCGCGGTTCGCTTCGCGTGGCAACCAAGTACCCGCGCATCGCGAGTGCCTGGTATGCCGAGTGCGGCGTCAACGCCGACATTGTTTCGCTGCACGGCAACATCGAGCTGGGACCCATCGTCGGTATGACCGATCGCATCGTGGATATCACCGCCACGGGCGCCACGCTGCGCGACAACGACCTGGTCATCACCGGCCGCATTATGGACTGCACGGCCCGCTTCTTCGTCAACCCGGGTGCCGCGCGCCTGGATCCGCGCGTTCGCAACCTGGCCGATCGCCTGGCGGCTGCCGTGAAGGACAAGCATTTTGAGCCCGTCGCGGGCTCGGCACAATAGCGCGAGCGCGCACGGGCGCCCCAACGTCCGGGCTGCGGGCCGACTGGTGCCGCTGCCCGGCATCTCGTTTTCCAAACGCAACCTCGACCGATAGGGGATACCGATATGAAGACCATCAAGCTTGCTCCCGGTGAGCGCCTCGTTACCAACCAGCTCAACCGCAAGGGTGTGCTGCCGCAAAACATCGTCGACGCCGCCCGCGATATCGTGGCCAACGTGCGTGCCAACGGCGATGCTACGGTGCGCGATTACTGCCAGCGTTTTGACGGTGTCGAGCTGCAAAGCTTTCGTCTGCCGCAAGAGCAGATCGATGCTGCGCTCGAAGGCCTCGACCCGGCCTTTGTCGCCGCGCTCGAGAAGGCTGCGCGCCAGATTCGCGAGTTTCACCAGCGCGAGGTCGAGCAGGGCTGGTTTACCACGCGTCCAGACGGCACGATGCTCGGCGTTAAGGTGACTCCGCTCGCCGCGGCCGGCATCTACGTGCCGGGCGGTCGCGCGCAGTATCCCTCCACCGTGCTCATGAACGCCATTCCTGCCAAGGTGGCCGGCGTCAAGCGCGTGGTCATGGTGACGCCGCCGCAAAAGGACGGCCTGATCAGCCCCTATACGCTCGCCGCGGCCAAGCTCGGCGGCGTGGACGAAATCTATATGGTGGGCGGCGCCCAGGCCGTGGCCGCGCTGGCATACGGTACCGAGACCATTCCGCGCGTCGACAAAATCACCGGCCCGGGCAACGCCTTTGTCGCCGCGGCCAAGCAGATTGTCTCGGGCGACGTGGGCGTCGACATGGTCGCCGGCCCCTCCGAGGTTTGCGTGCTGGCCGATGCCACGGCCAAACCCATGGTGGTCGCGGCCGACCTGATGGCCCAGGCCGAGCACGATCCGCTGGCCGCCTGCTATCTGGTGACCTGCGACGAGCAGTTTGCGCGCGAGGTCGAGGCGGGTGTCGACATTCTGGTGGCGCAGTCGCCGCGTGCCGAGATCACGCGCGCCTCGCTCGACAACGAGGGCACCATCGTGGTGGCCGCCGATATGGCTGCCGCCGTCGAGGCCGTGAACACCGTGGCGCCCGAGCACCTGGAGCTGCACTGCAAGGATGCAATGGGCCTGCTTGGCGGCATTCGCAACGCCGGCGCCATCTTTGTGGGCGCTTGGAGCTCCGAGCCGCTCGGCGATTACGTTGCCGGCCCCAATCACACGCTGCCGACCGGCGGCACGGCCATGTTCTCCAACCCGCTTTCGGTGGAGGAGTTCGTTAAGCGCTCAAGCGTTATCTGCTATACGCCCGAGGGCCTGCTCTCCGACGCTCCCGCTACGCAGCGTTTGGCCGAGGCCGAGGGCCTGTGGGCGCACGCGCTTTCTGCCGCCCTGCGTCGTCGCGTGCTGGAACAGGGCGAGGATTCCGTGAGCGCCGAGTCGCTGGCGGCGGCCGACCTGACCAAGGTTGCCTGGCCGGGCGACGCCGCGGCGACGGTCGCCGAGGGTGTGGACTTGGCGGCTGCGGGCGCGGATGGCGCTAACGCGACCGGCGGGGAGGCCTAATATGGCCGAGCTGACGCCTCGCATGAAGGAACTCGTCCAGCCCTACTTGGCCGGCATTGAGCCCTATGATCCCAACTTTACGCCCACGCGCATCAACCTTTCGGCCAACGAGAACACCTATCCCGTGCCGGCTGGCGTGCGCGAGGCGATCGACGCGGCACTCGCCGCCACGCCGCTCAACCGCTATCCCGACCCCATGTCCAACGACCTGCGCGACGAGCTTGCCGCTTGGCATGGCGTGGCACGCGAGAACATCTGCGTGGGCAACGGCGGCGACGAGCTGCTCTATAACTACCTGCTGGCGTTTGGCGGCGCGGGGCGGACCCTGCTCAACTGCCCGCCATGCTTTAGCGAGTATGCGTTCTTTGCGTCGCTCTGCCAGACCGAGGTGCGCGACGTGTGGCGCGATCCGGTGACCTTTGAGCTCGATCAGGCTGCCGTGCTTGCGGCAGCGCCCGAGTGCAACCTGGCGATTGTGACCTCGCCCAACAATCCCACGGGCGACGTGGCGCCGCTCGACTTTATCGCGGCTCTGTGCGATGCGTGTCCCGGCATGGTGATGGTCGACGAGGCCTACGTGGAGTTTGCTGACGATTCGTTTGGCGCGGCCACCACGGCGCAAGGGCTTATCGCCGAGCATTCCAACCTGGTGATTCTGCATACGCTGTCCAAGGCGTTCGGCGCCGCCGGCACGCGTCTGGGCTATGTGATTGCGTCACCCGAGGTTATTGACGTGTTCGCGGCGATTCGCCAGATCTATTCAGTCAACGTGCTGAGCCAGGCCGCGGCGCTTGCCTGCGTGCGTGCCCGCGATGCGTACGCGCCCGTGGTGGCACGGGTTGCATCTGAGCGCGTGCGCGAGCTGTGCGCCCTGCGCGCAATGGCTGCCGAGGGCCTGCCCGTGGAGGCGTGGCCGAGCGCGGCGAACTTTGTGCTCGTGCGCACGCCGCACGCCACGCGCGTGCGCGAGCGTCTGCGCGATGAGTATTCGATTTTGGTGCGTGACTTTAGCTACGCGCCGGGGCTTGCGGACTGTCTGCGCATTACCGTGGGTACCCCGCAGGAAAACGACGAGGTGCTGGCAGCGTTTGCCGCGCTGGTGAAGGAGGAGATGTAGATGGGCCGTTATGTCGAGGTGACCCGCAAGACGGGCGAGACCGACATTGTCGTTAGACTCGATCTGGACGGATCCGGCGTGTGCGATATCTCGACCGGCGTGCCGTTTTTCGACCACATGCTCAACGCCTTTGGCCGCCATGGCCTGTTCGATTTGACGGTACATGCGATGGGCGATGTGGAGGTCGACGCGCACCACACCGTCGAGGACACGGGCATTGTGCTGGGCGAGGCGTTTTGCCAGGCACTGGGTGACAAGGCGGGCATTACGCGCTTTGCCGATGCGGCGATTGCCATGGACGAGACGCTCGTGATGGCCGCCGTTGATATCTCGGGTCGCGGGCAGGCCTATTGCGATCTGCCCGTGCCGACCGAGCGCGTGGGCAGCTTTGATACCGAGCTGGCCGTCGAGTTCTTCTATGCCTTTGCGCGCGATGCTAAGCTCACGCTGCATGTGCGCGAGCTGGCGGGCGGCAAC
Organism: Collinsella sp. AM10-26; assembly: GCF_003472525.1. NCBI lineage: Bacteria > Bacillati > Actinomycetota > Coriobacteriia > Coriobacteriales > Coriobacteriaceae > Collinsella > Collinsella sp. AM10-26. The sequence continues at coordinate 9,910 of NZ_QRMC01000013.1, read as the reverse complement.
TCGCATCACATTATCGAGGCAGCCTTTAAGGCCGTGGGACGCACGATGCGCCACGCCTGCGAGCTTGATCCCCGCGTGCAAGGAATCCCCAGCACCAAGGGCTCACTGTAACCGCCATATAGGCAGAAACCACCACAAAGGTGCCTGTCCCCTTTGTGGTGGTTTTGGATGATGGAAAAAGGAGGGTCGCGTGGGCGAACCGAAGATCGTGGTGGTCGACTACCACAAAGGGAACTTGTCGAGCGTCGTGCGCGGGCTTGCGCGCGCCGGTGCCGCTGCCTGCACGTCGGATGATCCGGAACAGATCCGCAAGGCCGATGGCCTGGTCATCCCGGGCGTGGGCGCGTTCTATGACGCGATCGCCTTTATGCGCCAGAGCGGCGAGGAGGCGGCCGTGCTTGACGCCGTTGCCGCCGGAACTCCTCTGCTCGGCATCTGCCTGGGCCTTCAGCTGTTTTTTGAACGCGGCGACGAGGGCGTGCCGGCGGACGAGGGCGCGGACGACGATGCCTCCGAGCAGGCCGGCGGTCCCTGGGTCGATGGCCTGGGCATTATGCGCGGCTCGTGCACGCGCTTGGAATCGAGTCGCCTGAAGGTGCCGCACGTGGGCTGGGACCAGGTGCACATGACGCCCGCCGGCGCGGCCGATCCATTGCTCGCCGGTTTTGCCGAGGGCGCCAACATGTACTTCACCCACAGCTATGCGGTGGCCGACGATGTCGATGCCGCCGATGTTCTGGCGCGCACGCACTACACGCGGAGCTTCCCGTGCATCGTGCGCCACGGCAACGTGTGGGGCTGCCAGTTCCATCCCGAGAAATCCTCCGCGCTGGGACAGCGCATCCTTAAGAACTTCGTCAACATCGTCGAGGAGGCCGGCCGATGATTCTGTTTCCCGCAATCGATTTGATCGGCGGCAAGGTCGTGCGCCTGGAGCGCGGCGACCGGAGCCGCTGCAAGGTATATTCCGACAACCCCGTCGCCGTCGCCCGCTCGTTTGCCGGGCAAGGTGCAAGCTGGGTGCACGTCGTCGATCTGTCCGCTGCCTTTGGCGAGGATGAGGACGCATGCGCTGCCAACTCGACGGCGATCAAGGCTATCTGCGGCGTCGACGGTCTGTCCGTGGACGTGGGCGGCGGCGTCCGCTCGCTCGCACGCATCGACGAGCTGGCCGGCTATGGCGCGCGCCGTATTGCGCTGGGGACCGTGCTGGTGACCGAGCCGGGTTTTGCCGAGGTGGCAGCGCGCGGCTTTGGCGAGCTGCTGGTGGCAGACATCGCCGCCCGTGACGGCCAGGTCAAGGTGAACGGCTGGCGCGATGGCGCGGGCGTGGCGCTCGATGATGCGGTGGCGCAGCTTTCCGAGTTGGGCTTTAAGCATTTGGTGTACACCGACATCGCGCGCGATGGCATGCAGACGGGCATCGACGTGGCGGCGTATCGCCATGTGGCCGAGGTCGCGGGTTTTCCCGTCGTGGCTTCGGGTGGCATCTCGACGCTCGATGACATCCGCGCACTGGCCGCGGTGGGTGAGGGCGCGATTGAAGGCGCCATCACCGGTCGCGCACTCTACGAGGGCAACTTTACGCTGGCACAGGCGCTGGCCGCCGCCCGAGGGGAGGAGTAGCCCATGCTTACCAAGCGTGTGATTCCCTGTCTGGACGTTAAGGACGGCCGCGTGGTCAAGGGCGTCAACTTTGTGAGCCTGCGCGATGCGGGCGATCCGGTGGAGCTGGCGCGCGCCTACGACCGCGAGGGCGCGGACGAAGTCGTGTTCCTGGACATCACTGCGACGAGCGATAACCGTGCGACGACCATTGAGATGGCGGCGCATGCGGCCGAGGAGCTGGCCATTCCCTATACCGTGGGCGGCGGTTTTCGTGACCTGGCGGGCATGCGAACCATGGTGGCTGCCGGTGCCGATAAGGTGTCGCTCAACTCTGCTGCCGTGCGCGATCCGTCGCTGGTCAGCCAAGCTGCCGCTGCATTTGGCAGCCAGGCCGTGGTCGTGGCGATCGATGCCAAGCGTGTTGGTTTGCCCGGTGAGCCGGGAGCCGACAAGTGGGAGGTCTTTACCGCGGGCGGCCGTAACGCCACGGGTATCGATGCGGTGGCGTGGGCCGAGGAAGCGGCTCGTCGCGGCGCCGGTGAGATCTTGCTCACCAGCATGGATCGCGACGGCACCAAGGCTGGCTTCGACCTGGCACTCACCCGCGCCGTGGCGCGCGCGGTGCCGATCCCGGTGATCGCAAGCGGCGGCGTGGGCACGCTCGAGCATTTTGCCGAGGGCGTGATCGAGGGCGAAGCCGATGCCGTGCTGGCAGCAAGTGTCTTTCACTTTGGGACCTTCAGCATTCGCGAAGTCAAAGAATACATGGCCAGCCAGGGAATACCTGTGAGATTGGACTTCTAAATGGAGCAAGTGACAACCGCGGCAGAGCTCAAATACGACAACCGTGGGCTGATTCCTTGTGTGGTTCAGCAGTATGACACCGGTGAGGTGCTTATGGTTGCTTGGATGAACGAGGAATCGGTGGGGCTGACGCTCAAGACCGGTACCACGTGGTTTTGGAGCCGCAGCCGCCAGGAGCTCTGGAACAAGGGCGCGACGAGCGGCAATATGCAGGAGGTCAAGGAGCTCTGGGCCGACTGCGATAGCGATACGCTGCTGGTCAAGGTCGACTCGCCGGGTCCGGCCTGCCATACCGGCAACCGTACCTGCTTCTTTAGAAAACTCGCGTAGGGCGGGCGCTCGACCAGGCGCTTGGCCAACCAGAAAGGATTGAACCATGGGTGTGCGCACCGCGAATGTTCAGGATGGAAATATCGGTGAGACGCTGACGGGGCTCGCCGGGGTGATTCACGGCCGTCGCGACGCATCGCCGCAGGAGAGCTATACCGCTCGCCTGCTGACCGATGTCGAGGACGAGCTGCTCAAGAAGCTTGCCGAGGAGGCGAGCGAGGTCATCATGGCCTGCAAGGATAACGATCACGACCACATCCGCTACGAGGCCGGCGACCTGATCTACCACCTGCTCGTGACGCTCGAGCGCTACGGCATCACCCTCGATGAGCTGGCCGGCGAACTCAACGCCCGCCGTCAATAGTTGTTTAAGAACGTCCCCAACGACTAGTCTTAGGCGAGGGGCGTGGGTTCCCATTCGCCGGTGGCGTGGGGGATATCGAAGGTTCGGTAGCCGCAGTCGTAGGCGTGGGCCTGAGCCTCGCGGATGTTCCAGCAGATGTCGCAGGCGCGGTGTGCGTCCGAGCCAAAAGTAATCGGCACCTCGGCGTGGGCAAAGCAACGCAGCAATCCGGTCGCGGGATAGTAGTCGTCCAAGCCCTTGCGCGGTGCGGCGGTCGAGACCTCAACGCGGCGGCCCGTGCCGTGGGCGCACTCGGCCATCTGCTCCCAAAAGGGCATGGGGTTAAAGTCGGGCGCAAAGCCCTCTTTCGAAAAACGCATGACTAGGTCGGGATGGGCCATCACGTCAAAGTTGAGCGAGCTCTCGCAGGCGCGGCACCAGTCGTCGACATAGCGCTCCCATACGCCGCGCACGCCTAAGTTTTCCCAAACATGCAGGTTGGTATCGTCGTCAATCCAGCCGCAGAGCGAATCGGGCGTGTCGGGGCGAGCGACGTCCTCTATCCCCGCCGTGCTTGCGGCGCCTGCCGCAATATCGCCTGGGTTGCCAATCCAATGCACGCTACCCAGGCGTACGATGGCGCCCTGGGACCAGCTCTCAACCAAAGGCTCGCAACCTTGGTACCAATCGCATTCAAAGCCATAGATAAGCTCGAGCTCGGGTGCGATCTGCGCGGCAAGCTTGCGGGCATCCTCAAAAGCCAGGCGGTGCGCCGGCAAGTCGCCCTCGACGACCTGCACCTCGCAGTTAGCATCCATGCTGGCGGGCAGGGTGAGGTGGTCGGTCGAGACCATGACCCGACAGCCAGCGGCCGCGGCAGCGCGAACGTTTTCCTCAAAGGAGGCATGGCCGTCCGAAAACGAAGTATGGATGTGGCAATCGACCAGCGGGCATGCGGGCATGGCGACTCCTTTGCATTTGGCGAATCCGCTCCATTGTAATGGCACAACTCTCAAAACGCCGGGCACGTCGGAGGTCGAAATCGATTGGAAAGGCTGCGCGGCGCGCGGTGCGGCCTCGCTTGCGCTCTCAAAACGTGTACGTCAGCCTCCAAAACCGACAAAAAATGGCATATTTGGAGGCTGACGTACACATTTGGATAAGGGCGAGGGCGGCGATGGACGAAAGTCACGTCTGCGCCACGTCCGATGTGCTAGCGTTTGGATGAACAAAACGAGCCCGTGCGGAAAGGACCCGGACCGTATGCAATGCGATAGCAAATCACCGCTGTCCCGCGAGACCGATGCGCCCGAAACCATCGTCAAGCTGGAATGCGACATCGACGATGCGTCGCCCGAGGTACTCGCCTACGCCGCCGATCGCCTGCGCGAGGCGGGTGCGCGCGAGGTACACTGGCTGCCCCTCTATTGCAAGAAAGGCCGTCCCGGCTGGCAGCTGCAGGTGCTCTGCTCCCGCGAGGACATTGACCGTCTGCAGACGATCATCTTTTTGGAAACCACGACTAATGGCATCCGGCGCCAGGTCATGGAGCGCGTTTGCCTGCCGCGCCGCTTTGAGCAGGTCGCAACGCCTTGGGGCGAGGTGTCCGTTAAGGTGGCAACCCTGCCCGATGGCAGCGAGCGCGCCGCACCCGAGTACGAGGACTGCGCCCGCCTTGCCCGCGAGCACAACGTGCCGCTCCAACGCGTAATGCAGGCGGCTCAGGGCGCGGTACTACGATTTGAGTAACACGGTCAAGTAACGCGCCGCGCCAACCCTATTTGCCCCATCCCGAAAGGACTTCCCATGAAATGTTTCATCGCCTCCGACATCCACGGCTCGGCATATTGGGCCGAGCGCCTGTGCGACGCCATCGAGTCCGAGCAGCCCGACCGCATCGTGCTGCTGGGCGACCTGCTCTATCACGGCCCGCGTAACGACCTGCCGCGCGATTACGCCCCCAAGCGCGTGATTCCGCTGCTCAACGCCCTGGCCGACCGCATCATCGCGGTGCGCGGCAACTGTGACGCCGAGGTTGACCAGATGGTGCTCGACTTTCCCGTCATGGCAGACTACGCCACGCTGTTCGACGAGGCCGGCCGCGAGCTGTTCCTGACGCATGGCCATGTCTTTGGCGCCGGCATGCACAACAGCGTCGACCACGCGCCTGCGCTGCCCGAGGGCTCCGCGCTCGTCTACGGTCACACGCATATCAAGGTTAACGAGGCAAGCGAGGCGCACCCGGGCCTGTGGCTGTTCAATCCCGGCAGCGTGAGCATTCCCAAGGACGGTACGCACAGCTACGGTATCTATGAGGGCGGTGCGTTCCGCCACGTGATCCTGGAGGAGGAGTAACCATGGCGCAGCATATGGCTCAGCAAAATGCCGAGGGTTCGCGCGACCTGTCGACGCTGGTAGATGCGTCGGCCGAGCTGCAGCATCTGGTGCAGACCATCTGGCGCCTGCGTCAGCCCGATGGCTGCCCGTGGGACCGCGAACAGACGCATCAGAGCATCGGCAAGAACATGATCGAGGAAACCTACGAGGCGCTCGACTGCATTGAGGCCGACGACGCGGCACACCTGCGTGAGGAGCTGGGCGATGTGCTCATGCAGGTCGTGCTGCATGCGCAGATTGCGGCGGACGCCGGTGAGTTTACGCTGGCCGATGTGGCACGCGATATCGACGCCAAACTCATCCGCCGCCACCCGCACGTGTTTGGCGATGCGGATGCCGAGAACTCCGACGAGGTGCTCAAGATCTGGGACGAGGTCAAGCTTGCCGAGAAGGCCGTCAAGGACAAGGCCGTGGCAGCAGGCGAGGCGGTACCCGAGGGCCTGCTCGACGGCGTGCCCACGCATCTGCCGGCATTGATGCAGGCGCAGAAGGTGTCGCGCAAAGCAGCGGCCGTGGGCTTTGAGTGGGAGACGGTCCAGGACGTGTGGGACGAGGTTGCCGAGGAGCGTGCCGAGTTTGAGGCCGAGGAGCCCGGCTCGCCCGAGCGCGAGATGGAGTTTGGCGACCTGCTCTTTGCCCTTGTCAACGTTGCGCGCAAGGAGGGGATTGACGCCGAGAGTGCCCTGCGCGCCAGTACGGCAAAGTTCCGCCGCCGCTGGGCCGCGATGGAGCAGATGGCAGCCGACGTTCACGTGGATCTTGCCGAGCTTTCGACCCACGGCCTCAACGACCTCTGGGATGCCGCCAAGGCGGAGGAGTAAGACTGCGGGAACGACGGGCTGACATGCCTCATCGTTCCCGCTAAATAATTCGAAAAACAATTGTATCCTTCGGCTAACTTAGGGCATAATGCAAAAAGTGCGACGGCTAACTTACGGAGGCGCACCGACGGTGCGCAGTCGGCCAGTCGCTTGCATCCACTACGTTTCCAAGTGAGAGGGAGACAACATGAGCGATATTTTGGACGTCTACGGTCGTGAGGTGCTCGACAGCCGCGGCAATCCCACCGTCGAGGTCGAGGTCGTGCTCGAGGACGGCAGCTTCGGCCGCGCAGTGGTGCCTTCGGGTGCTTCGACCGGCGCCTTTGAGGCCTGCGAGCTGCGCGATGGCGACAAGGGCCGCTACCTGGGCAAGGGCGTTTCGCAGGCCGTCGAGCACGTCAACAACGAGTGCGCTAACGCCGTCGTGGGCCTCGACGCCTTCGACCAGCGCGCCGTCGATGCCGCGCTGATTGCCGCGGACGGTACCCCCAACAAGACCAGGCTCGGTGCCAACGCCATCCTGGGCGTGTCGCTGGCCGTTGCCCGCGCCGCTGCCGAGTCGGCGGGTCTGTCGCTGTACCAGTACCTGGGCGGCGTCAACGCCCACCTGCTGCCCACGCCCATGATGAACATCCTCAACGGCGGCGTGCATGCCGACAATAACGTCGACTTCCAGGAGTTCATGATCATGCCGGTGGGCGCCCCGAGCTTTGCCGAGGGCCTGCGTTGGTGCGCCGAGGTCTACCACACCCTCAAGGGCGTGCTGCACGAGGCCGGCCTGGGCGGCGGCGTGGGCGACGAGGGCGGCTTTGCCCCCAACCTTAAGTCCAACGCCGAGCCGTTCGAGTACATCACCAAGGCCGTGGAGAAGGCCGGCTTTAAGCCCGGCGTCGACTTCATGTACGCCATGGATCCGGCCTCGACCGAGTTCTACAACGCCGAGACCGGCATGTACGAGCTCAAGGGCGAGGGTGTGGAGTACACGAGCGCCCAGATGGTTGATTACTGGGAGAAGCTTGTCGACACCTATCCCATCATCTCCATCGAAGACGGCATGGCCGAGGAGGATTGGGACGGTTGGGTCGAGCTTACCCGCCGCATTGGCAACAAAGTGCAGCTGGTGGGCGACGACCTGTTCGTCACCAACACCGAGCGCCTCAAGAAGGGCATCGAGCTGGGTGCCGCCAACGCGATCCTGGTCAAGGTCAACCAGATCGGTACGCTCACCGAGTCGATCGAGGCCATCGAGACCGCCAAGGAGGCCGGTTACGCCTGCATCGTGAGCCACCGCTCCGGCGAGACCGAGGACTCCACGATCGCCGACCTGGTCGTGGGCGTCAACGCCGGCCAGATCAAGTCGGGCGCCCCGTGCCGCAGTGACCGTATCGCCAAGTACAACCAGCTCATCCGCATCGAGGACGAGCTTGAGGGCAGCGCGCGCTACGCCGGCAAGGCCGCGTTCTACAACATTCGCTAGACAGACGAGCCTGGCGGGGAGGGGGCAGACTCGGCTTTGCCCCGCTCCAGCTAGATGCTACAGAGCGCTATCGGGCGCTGGGCCACACGGCTCAGCGCCTTTTTTATGTCGAGCAAAGGCTGGCGAAGGCGGTGCGCATGCTCGTGCTATAACTAAAGGACTTAGCGCAAACAAACCTCAACCGCACAAGGCGCACATGGATCAGATTTACGACAACAGGTACTATTCCGCCGGTTCGCGTGAGCCGTCGCCTCGCCGTGCGCGCACGGTGCAGCTCGGTGGGTCCGCCTACGCCGGCGCCGACCGCTCCACGCAGCGCCCGACAAGTACCTCGCGCCCCAATGCTCAAGTGAATACTTCGACAGATGGACCAGTACGTCCGACACGTTCGCCGCATTCGTCGCGTCCCTCGGCCCAGACGCACGACAAATCGAGCAGACCTTCGAGCCGTCTTTCGGGCGCGGACTTTATGCGCTACGCCAACGACAATGCGGTGGTCAAGGCGATCTATGACTTTACGCATGGCTCTCTGCGCCTGCTGTTTATCGGTATCGTGGTGGCGCTGGCGCTCGTGAGCCTGTATTTTCCCGTACGCGACCTGTACGTGGCTAAGCGCTCGAGCGACATCTTGGCCAAGCAGGTCGAGATTCGCGAGCAATATAACGACGAGCTGCAAAAAAGCGTCGACAAGCTGCTCTCGGAGGAGGGCATCAAGGATGCGGCGTCCGAGGACCTGGGCCTGGTGATGCCTGGTGAGACTAGGATTGATGTCTTGGGCCTGGACGATGATTCGGACTCGTCGTCGGCTGAAAAGAAGTCGTCGAACGCCAAGAAGGCCAGCGAGGTGGCCAAGGAGATCGAAGAAGTCGGCAAGGACGCGCCGTGGTACATTCAGACGCTCGACATGCTGTTTGGATTTAACGGCGTCGAGGGTCAGACGGTCGCGTCCAGCGGCGAGTAGGCGAGTAACGCCCGGAGGGGAGCCCGCAATGGCAGAGTGCAAACGATATAAGGTGGCCGCGATCGACCTGGGAACGGTGTCGTCGCGACTGGTGCTGGCGCAGGTCGAGGCCGGGGCGATCATGAAATCGTCCAAGCATACCGAGATCACCGACTTGGGCGAGGGCGTGGACGCGACGGGGCGCTTTTGCGAGGCGGCCGTTGAGCGCGTGCTCGCTGCGTGCCGCATGTTTGTGGACGAAGCCCGTGCCTTTGGGGCCGTGCGCATCTGCACCACATGCACGAGCGCCGCGCGTGATGCGTCCAACGCCGCCCTGCTGCTGGACGGCCTGCGCGAGCTGGGGCTCGAACCGCAGGTGATTCCGGGCGAGGTCGAGGCGCGCCTGACGTTTTTTGGTGTGGCGCACGACTTTGCGGGCGAGCGCATCATCGTCGCGGATTCGGGCGGCGGGTCGACGGAGCTTGCGACGGGTGTATACGCTCCGGAGCGCGGGGTCTTTGCGCTGGAGGGCACGCGTTCGCTGGACATTGGCTGCCGTCGTGTAACGGAGCGGTTTTTCTCCGCGTTGCCGCCTTTGGCAGGTGAGCTTGCGGCTGCTGCCGACTGGGCAAACGAGCAGTTTACGGCGTACTTTGAGAGCCTGCCCAACAACTTTGAGCGCGCCGAGCGCTTGGTCGCGGTGGGTGGCACCGTCACCACGCTCGTTGCACTCGTTCACGAGCTGGAGCCGTACGATTCGAGCTTTGTGCACCTGCGCGAGCTTTCGATGGAGCAGGTCTCGACCGCTATCGAGTGCATGTCCGCGCTGGGTGTTACGGGCATTGCCGCATTGCCGGGCGTGCAGTCCAAGCGTGCGGGCGTGATTCTCGCTGGCGCCGTGGTGATTCGCGAACTCATGCGCGCCGGCGGCTACGACACGCTCACAGTAAGCGAGAACAGCCTACTCGCCGGTATGGCAGCAACCATCAACGAGACTCTCGACGGCGCGACCCCCACCATCGCCTGGACCCCCACTCTCAGCACACTCTAAAAGTAGTCTTTTTGGGACGGGGCTTTTTTAGCTACATGGTCCGCCCGAGCCTTTCCGTGAATGAGTTTTCTGGGACGGGGATTAAAAAAGGCTCTGTTAGACCAGGATTGACATACATGTGTCCCCACGGTGCCATATC
>NZ_QRMC01000012.1:0-21518 GCF_003472525.1 Collinsella sp. AM10-26 | reverse complement strand
GCGGCATAAGAAGGCCCGCCCAGCAAAACGCATAGGCAGGCCATGGCAACAATTGCAATGTAATGACGGCTGGTGTGGGACTCGGCAGCAAACATACCCGCTCCGATCTTCGCAGGAGCCAATAGAATGTGCACCAGAAAATGCCCTGGTAGCAGCAGTTATCAGTTTAGCGAGATCGATGCGGGAGCAAAGAATAATCGCGTGAACAATGTCACAAAATTAGGTGTAAATCGTTTTGCCAGTCGGTGAAAGGAGGAATCGGCTTGCGAATGCGAGCGCCACGTCCTCCACAAGTTCTAGAATTTCAGAGACAAAGTCGAAGGGACATGTTAAGGTGCAGTCAGTAAACCCGCCCGGCCTCTGCTTCGCATGCACACTGGCGGGTCTTTTTTCAAGTTCTAGGAGCCGAGATAAGCTGTCGGCGGCACGCTTGTTAATCGGCTTCTCCGGATGCTTGCCGATTCGATCGCTCAGGAAGTAGCTCTTAGGGATCTCCGGGTCGTGCGGTCCGTTGCCAAGCTTGCCGTTGATGACTATGCCCAAAGATTGACACGAGCGCGTCGGTCAGGATGCGTTCGATGGCCAACTTGGCGAAACCCGTCTACGAGCATGGAAACAATACAAGCGGCGCTGCTAATAGTAGCGCCGCTTGTATTAAATGTCATTGCTCCGGTGAGATTGGTGGATACTCATCGGTAAGCGAGCCGAGGCATCCAAGCCTTATGTAAATGACAGTCTAACTCTTAGCCAAGCCAGAGACATATCCCAACGCGTCAGGTAACGACGAGCTCACGGCATCCAACAGCACGAAGAGTTTGATGCAAGTCTTGCGTCGGACCGGCTTGTACATCATACCGTGCTGGAGGAAGTTTCGGTTAAGCTCACCCTCTCGCTCGCGGTTGAAGTCATCTCCCGACCTGAAGAAGTAGTCCACTGCCTCACATATGTTGGCAAAGTCGATTATCGAAATGGCCATGGCGGGGAGCTCACCGTCACTTCCATCCGAAAGCGAACGGTTCAGTTTATTTAGCTCACGAGACCAAGACCTTTGTTTATGCTTGCCCCCCTCATCTCGCCTAGGCCCACAGCATACGCGAAACAGCTCTCGGTCAATGAGTGAGCAAAGCATCATGGCACAAGGCTTATAGTGCCTCTCACGGAAGAGCACGACAGCCTCGCGAAAGTCGACTTTCTTGGCAATGCTGCCCTCAAGGCCAGCAATAAGGGCGTCAACATCGAGAAATGAGAGGTAGACGGCATCGGCCTCTCCCAGCGTTGAGGGGCAGTGTGGCGGGGAGTTGTAGGTGAACTGGTCGTTCGTGATTGCCCAGCCATACGATCCCCAACGCTTCGAATCCTCAAGGATGGCCTCCCAGTCGAGCGAAGCGCCTATCTCCGCTAGCCGCTCTATCAAGGGGGCTAGGTTCGAGAACACGGACTCCCGGAACTCGTCAAGGACACCGAAATGGGAGCTCAGTTGCAAGCTAAGCTGGGTGGCAAAGCTAAAGAGGCCTTCGAGGTTTTTGGTGAACTGCTCTGTTATGGCGCGCAGGGAGTCCTGGATCTGCGTGAGGCCTTTGAGCTGCGTGGCGCACGCGGCACAGATGGCATCCGAAGTGCTAGGAGGAAGCTTCACGATGGCGCCAGGGCCGGCGGCGGTATCGACAAGCTTATATTTGCAAGACCCTGAGCAAACACCGCCCTGTTGTTCATTAGACAAAGTTAGCTCCTAACACGCGACATCCGAACGAGCCAAGCTCAGAAAAACAAAGAGGCTTCGAAGATGATACTCCGGAGCCCCGAAACGCTTGTGCCTGGCGATCGTTCAAAGGACTTGAGAAACCTTGACCAGTCCAAGGGCTGGTCGTATAGCCGATCCAAAGAAACGTCCTCATTCCTCGATCACTTAACGATGCAGCATCGGACCAAGATCAGGACGAGCAACGTCAGCGAACACCTCAAAAGCGAGATCAGTCGGCGAACCTGCGTCGTCGGCATGTTCTCCGACGGGAAATCCTAGATGAAGCCGGTGACCGCTAGGCCTGAATACATAGTCGAAAACGAATGGGGCCGCAGGCACTACCTGGACATATCGCTGCTCGAAACGGGGTGTAGGGCATAACGCCGGTGGCCCCAATCTAGACATCGGCAAATTTGCGAAATAATCTCTGACGGGACCGCCCGTCATCACGCCCTCCTGTTATTTCGCCTCCAACTCGCAAGGAGCGTACCAGCCTCTTCGGCAGAGACCTCGTCCCCATCATAATCGTCTCTATTCACAAAGCAGAAAGCTGCCGCAACTAGCTGGCAGTCTTCCGGCAAGTCGAAAAAGCTGCCGTCTGCGCGCGCCTCAGCAAGAAGACCGTCGACCTTTGCGAGCTCGACCACCTTTGCGACACCAGCCTTGTCGAATGAGAAGCTCGTTACTTCGCCGCTGTCCAGCGAGGTGTAGCGCCCCGACCCGAACGAGAGAAAGGACGCGCACCTCGTCCCGTCAGCATTGGCAATTCTTTTCGCATAAGCCATGAATTCATTGGGCTTACGCTTCTTGAGCAAGATCAACGCATAACGACACTCATCGTTTAGGAACAGGTTCCTCTCGACGGCGTCCTCGCCCACCTTGGCGCAAACGGCATCGGAAAGCTCGAAAATGTCGCCTTCGGGCAAAAGCGCCTTGCGGCCACCGTCTCCCCTGTCATTCAGGCTGTTCAGCTGCGATATCAAGAAAGGCGCGAGCGGATAGATCGCTCTCCCCTTGCTCTCGTCCACCGACGCTCGCAGAATTTCGCCAGACTTAGCAGGCCCCAACTGTTTGAACAGTAACTCGGTGAGTCTGAGGAGTTCCAGGTCGGCACTCGTCGAGGCAAATGGGGCGTAGCTCTTTTCCTTGCTCAGGCCCAAGGCCAAAAGGCATGCCTTGGCGACGACTTCGGCACGTCCTTCCTCCAAGGTCGATACACGGGCCCTCATAGCCGACACAAAGTCGATCATGCTCCCCGCTTCGGCGTGCCTGTGCAGGTCTTCGAGCAACACTCCGCCGTCGCTCACATTCAGCGCATCCTGAACCTCGTGAACATCGATTCCGTCCGGCATGTTCGAATCGAAGTAAAGATCAAAGGAATCGGCCCGCCAGATAGCGTTCAAGCTCTCCCTCGGGTAAGAGACGCAATGACTCATGCCAGTTTCATTTGCCATCCGCGGGAAAAGCCTGCAGATGGCCTCAACCGCCCACTTGGCCTCAGAGCTCGGGACTATCCCAGAAAACAGCCTCTCCAAATTAGCGAGGTTGTCTTTCTGATCCATGCCATTCATATACAACGACGTTCCGATTGTGCCGCAAAGGAGGTCCTTGTGCACGCGAATCCAATCAACGAGTTGTGGCACCTTGAGCTCCAGCACTGTCAAGGCGACGACGTCTTCGAAGCAGCAGAATCGCGGCAGTATGCTCAACTTCGCCTTTAACGCGTTCGTGAACCGCCGAACCTCCCTTATGGTGAAGAATCGATTGTTCAGAAACGTCAGGCGGACGCCGTTCCACCTCTTGTCATCGAGGTCCTCCCGCCTGTAGGCAAACGCGTTGAAAATCGCGTTGATGTCCTTGAGAAGTATCCGCTCCAAATCGCCCGATGAAATGGATGGCAGGCGCACAGGGACCTGGACCACTTTCTCTAGGTATTCGGCGCCATCGCACTTCTGGACCTCACTCAAAGCCCGCGTAACCACCTCCTCATCGAATGAAAGAAGGTAGTTGATCTTGGGAAGCTTCGCCAGAGAGGCGACGAGCTGAAACACCATACGCACCTGATCATTCGGCAGCCGATCGATGTCGTCGATGATCACTACGACCCGCCCATCGAACTTAAGGAGCTCCTCCTCAAGTCTCTGTTTCTTTGAGGAGACGCTTCCCGCCCTATCTGCGGATTTCCTCAACCTGCTCGTCAAACGATTGCCGAAGGCGGGCACAGCAACGCCCGCAAGCGGCATGCCCGCCAAACTGACAGCGGCGACGGCGGTCATCAACAAGGCTTCAGAATATGCCGCGAAGGCATTGAGGACCTCAGGGCGCTTAGCGCGCAGCTTGCCGAATAGCTTGCGCCGCCCTTGTACATCTTTATCAAGCGCACTCCCGACTTCCTTAAGGAACTGGGCGAGCAGCTGCTCGGCCGTTAGGTAATTCCAGGGTTCAAAACGGACGACAGAGACGTCCGCCTTGCCGTCATCGTCTTTTCGGGAGAGCGCATTTTCAACGAGGTTTATAACCGAAGTCTTGCCTGATCCCCAAGGTCCATACAAACCAATGACGAGCGACTCGGGGCCAGCTGCGGATTTCAGAATATCAGCCAGTCTCTCAGTGAAAGGGATCCTTCCGATAAGATCTTGCTCCCTCGCCTTGATTGGTGTATCGGTGGCAAGAGATAGGTTGAGGTTATCCAAGGCCACTACCTCCCCAGTTCGTAGCTGCGCACGGCGGCCTCAGAAAGCGGCATTTTCTCTGTCAGGTTGAGCTGCGTCATTCCCAGCTCCTGGCAACTTCGTCTGTTCTTTGTTCCGAAGCCAGCTCCCACAAAACACATCTCGTCGTCTGCTGCCGTATCCGTTAGAAAACTATCTTATTAAAGTCGATGGAATATCCCATGGACTTGAGTTCTTTCAAGAGGCCGAACTCCCAATTGTCTGATCCGGTATATACGACACCCTGTAGATCGGAGGGAAACTCTATACCTTTGTCAACGAGAATTGCAACGTTTTCTCTACCAAGCCGACCAATAAAGTATCCGGCTTCAAATACAACATTCTGTCTAGCCCTGGGCTTTGCCGACTGTTCTGCCTGGGCCCTTCCTTCGTCGTCCGCCGTAAAAAGGCATACCGCTCCTGCTGCATCGCCTTCAATTTCCAGCTTTTCGATGATTGTCTTGCCCTGATTTGACTGCTCGTTCAGGATTACCGCCGTCAGGCCCTGCCTTTCGATGATTCTCGCGACCCTTTCTCTAAGCTCTCCGTTGTGGCCATGAACGATAAATACCTTCGAATAATCTCCGACATTTGCAGTCGATCCGGTTTCCCCTTCGGCTGAAAACTCATCAAGGTATGTCTCCAGCACAGCTTTTGCTTTGCGCAGGCCGTCCGCACAGGCATCAACGAAAGCCGATTCGGGCGTGCTGGAGGCGAAAATAGACAACGAGTAGCGGATTTTGTTAAAGCTATTAAATTCGTAGCTGTCTTCTCCAAATCGCCTAATTAAAAGCCTGTCCGCCTTTGTCTTCCACGCTTTAAAATCAGGCGAACTAGAGCTGATGTATTTCTTTGAAAGTTCGTCTGCTGTTTCGCACAACTGCAGCAAAATTTCAAAATCAGACATTAAGCCTTCTTTCTACAACCAATAACAGAGCTAAGAATCATCTTATTCCAATGAGCAGCCAAATCTCTTTACCGTTTCCTCGGTGCCCCTATCGGAGATGGACTTGCCCATTGCGAACTCAATAGCGTCCAGCAAAGCCATGGCACAAGCTTTGAAATAGGCATCAAAGTCATCATTAATGAACGCATTCCAGTCAATGAGATTCGATTCGATGACGGAGTTCACCCTGTTCGATGACAACTTTCTTAACGTATTCCGCTGAGCAGACGCTGGGGGTCAAGCCTCCAATTTCTCTGTCCGATTCAGGCAGCAGAGGCATCTTGTTGATGACCGAGCTCCATTTATGCCTTTCGTATCCCGTTTTTTCGCAGTGGCTTTTGCGGGAAGCTGGATATCTGGGGCGGTTTCCATGCTGTTCACGATATCGATAGAGACGCCACGCATTAAATCGAGCCCCTTCCCCTTATAGAGGAGAGCCATGATTCTCTTATAGGCTGCCGATTGCCTCGACTGGAGTCGCAGGGGTCGGGTTGACTGAAAATGAGCAGTGTTCACGGTTCGCATCTCGAATTTCGCATCTTCAAGCTGGCATTCACATCCTCTATGTCATAGCGATAGCGGGTCTCGTTTGGGCCGCCATGCATCTCTCCAAAGATTCCACGCCAGAACCGACGAGTAACGTATTTTGGCTCTTTAGGTCTTTGAGTCTTACGAAAGGGCAACCATCGATCATCCTATATTATTCGGAGTTAGATTTATCGCCCCACGACGCTAAGCTGGTGACCATCCAGTGCCTTTTGATATCGATATAGACATCGCCAATCTGATTGTCCAAGCATTCATCGGACTCGTTACCTTGGGGGCCTTGATTGCCGCACTCTGGCAAAGTAACCAGAGCAAAAAGAACAGGGAGGACGACATCAAGCGGCATCAGCCATCCCGCATATCGGCATGGTACGAAGGGGATCGAAACCGAACTGATCAGCCCGAGGACAATCGGTTCGTCTGGCAATTCGTCGTGCTTCGAAACGAAAGCGAGTCCCCCGTCTACGACGTAATCGTCACCTGCGTCGGGATTAGCGGGGCCGGCCCCTCTTTCAAAGGTGAGGATAACCGCCCCGCTTATCCCAACCGCGTCTGCGTCGGCACGCTTCCTCCTGGAGCATGGTGCATATGGCTCCCGACGGAAGGGCACGGAATGGGAGTACGCACGGCACCCGAAACGGCTTTCACCGACGCAAGCGGAACTTCATGGGTTCGGCGGGGCAACGGAAGGCTCGAGGAGATCCCTATGGAGCCAACCTCGTTCTACAGGCTGCCCCTTCCCTTGACCTGGCACGGATGCAAGAAGCTGACCGAGTAACCCCTTGGCATCGTCGTTTCAGGCATTGGGTTTTCCGGACTGGGACGCGAACTTCCCCAGATGTTCCGGATAACGGGAAAGTCAGAACTATTCGGGTTTGCGAGGCGGGATCGAGAGAGCGACTCCGCCCTATTATTTCGATGCGTCCATGAATTAAAGTGAGATCGGCATCATCACCTCGAAGCACTTACATACAGATCCATATGGCAAAGGCAGCAATTCGCCACCTTGGTTGCAGCAGCGGAGGTTATTACTCAGGATACAAGCGGAAGTAGCCAAATAGGCGCTGGGCGCAACCGAGACGCAGCCAGAGAAGGGTGACATGAGAGTTGTTTCAGAGGATTGGGGTGATATGGATGAAGTTGACTGGTAAGTGCATCTCCAGGTTCAACGGATGGCTGATCAAGGCCGTCTTTAGGTTCACGTAGGGATCCGCTTTTGCTGACAAACAAACACGTGATTGATTTATGGCTTCCAGACGCTTAGCGTGTCTGGAAGCTCATTTATTTTATTGTCAGCAACCACGAAGCCAGCGCTGAACCTCGCCCTAGTAATTGCAACATAGAGCTTGGAGCGTGTCTGCGGCTTCAGATCCGTCGAGGCATCTTGCAACCAAGAGGCCATATCGGCAACTGGATAAATCAAAACATGGTCATATGTTCGGCCTTTTGCTTTGCCGAAGTTGCAGATCGATGAAGCGTTCGCGGTCTGAGTGGCGACGCTACGTCTCAAAATCACTGGATCCAAAAACTCGCAATACCTTTGCGCAAGTGACTCTGGAATGGCCCAAACTCCATTATGGGTTTCATTTGAGGCGGCGCGCAAAGATGCGGTTGGTGAAAACTCCGGATAAACCATGTTTGCGAATCGCCATTCTTGATTTGCTGCTTTTTCGTTATCTTGTCTATGCAATGCAACTGAAACGCATCGGTGTCTCATCTGCAAATACTCGTAGGGCGATAAATGATTATTTAGCCGATCCTTCTTCGAATCCGAAAAGCAAACCGTCCTCATTTGGTAAACAGCCCCGTTCGACGCATTCCAAGATTAGCGCTTGCAATAATTTTGCAGAATCGGAAACACAAGACTCAGAAGGTTGTTTTCCCTCATGAACGGCTTCTGACCTTGCTCTATATAGTTTCTTTATTTCTTGCTGTTTTTGCTTGCCTCCTCCAAGAAACAAAGCTGCGAGAGTACTGACACGAAAAACAAGTTCGCTCCGGACTCCAAACAATGACTCAATCCCAGCCCATATAATCGCCATTTGAACTGAAGGTCGAAGCGATTGCTTGTAGCTCCACAAGGAATTCACCGCGGTCTCAAATCGCGTGTTTTTATCAAACAGTTCCCATGCGTCCCGATAATGCTGTCTTATCCACTGCTTCTCTGAATCGTTGATCACTTTCAATTTTCTTGGAATGAACAACCTTGTAGAAAGAACAACATTGATTGCCGAGCATGGCGAAAAATCTTCTGTCCGCGAATCGCTCTGAACATGCCAATACAATTCGCAATTCAAAAGCGCGGACAATAGAACTATTGCAGATTGGGCATTCCAAACTCGAACTGCAAGCTCTTTGCCCTCTGCAACAACGCGCAACTGAGCTGTAGTTTTCCTAAGGACGGCAATCAAGACACCTAAATCGGTCTCATCTCCGCTGCCATATTTCATCACAGAATTTATCATGTCGTCCGGCGAGGCCTTGCACGTGGCCGGCAATAGAGAGAGGTGTTGCGTAAGCGGCAGCTCTTCGTCTATGGTTAATCCCATTAGGTATAGATATGAAGCAGCAGCCGATTCATTTACAACAATCATCATCTTCGCCCCCCTGCCATAGCGCTCTATACCTAATCCATCCGAACAGCGCCAAACTGAGAGACGTCGATTTCGCCCTACATGAGTTTGGGAAGCAATGCGTCACGCAGTTCGCCAAGAGCCTACGACTTGAGTATATTAGCCTATATGAGCTCAAGAATACCATTGAGCGTCGAAGTCGTTCTTTCTATTGCACAAGCTGGAGCAAACGGGACGTTCATCGACTTAATGTTTTTTAATGCAAGCTTGGTCTGAACGGCACCAACAGTTCCAAGCCTAATAGCTTCCATGCCCATTGAGCTACGAAGAAAGAAATACGACCACGCCGCAAAGTCGCCTTTAAACGAAGTAAGTTTGTTGCAATTCTCTGTGAGGTTTGCCTCATCGAGCGTTTTTCCGATATACGCCGTAAGGCCAATCGTTCCGACAACGGAAACAATTAGATCGCCAGTGTTGACAACGTAGCGCGAAATATTAGATCGTGTTTCATCGTCGATATATAGCATTTCCGAAGTGAGTAAGAGAACAGAAGCGTTGTTTAAGTCGCGGACTCGAATATATGGATGAGAGTTTGCCTCTGCAATTAGCTCTGAACCTTTAGGGAGCCTCTAACCGCCCTTGACTTCGCAGAATGACTCGACTGAACGGTAATGATTTTCTCGCTTGTTCTCTTCAATTGTTTGAGCAAAAAGGGCTTCTCCGAGTTCAGCTAAATAATCATTTACCGGAACATAGGCCTGCACTTCAGAATTGTTTCCATCGAACCAAGGGGAAAGGAGCCCCCGGTGGAAGCGATGATCAATATGGTTCCAACACAGATGTAGCCGGTTCTAGACTATCTGCAGATAAAGCAATCTTAAAAGCAGTGCTCGAAAGCACTATGTGTAGCCATGCCGAAAGCAGCGTGCCCAGCAACTCGAGTCTACTCGGTCTCTTCCTTACCGACAAGGAAGTCGAGGGGTGCTCTCCGAGAACAATCGCGTACTACGAAAGCACCCTCAAACCATATGAGGCATGGATGGAAGAGAAGACGATGCTGAGCGAAGACGGCCGAATCGTCAGGGTGGACAACCCATGGTGTTCGTTCTACATCGACACCGAGCTGGCACCTGCGCTAGACGAGAGCAGGTGCGGGAAATGGATGTTCTACTTCAACGATATCGAGTTCGCGGAGGAAGTCTGCCGCAAGGCGGCCCTCGGAATGGTCGTCGCGGAATGCAAGCACAGCTCATTCGAGTCCGTTATCGAGAACGGCAGAGGCGTCGCCTGCTTCTACCTGAACTTGGACGACGTCGAAGCACATCGCCGCGTTGTCGCATTCATGTTGGAGCATGGCCTGGTTCGGAAGACGAAGTCGGGGAAGCTGTATAACATCGGCTTCAAGTTGGATGACCAGGCACGGGCGGGAGAATATGGAGCCGGTTTCAAGGCACGAATCACGTTGAGCGATCGCTCGAATTAGGCGAATTTTACCTGCGAAGAACAATGAAGGGCGGGGGTGTATCGGATAATGCCGAACACCCCCGCCCTCGACGCGGTTAAAATAGCGAATGATTGAAGCGGATCAGCCTGGTTCCGCCCTCTCCCCTAGTCCCGCTTAAACAGATCCCTCGTGTAGACCTTGTCCGCCACGTCCGCGAGCTCGTCGCTCCAGCGGTTGGCGACGATCACGTCGCAGCCGGCCTTGAAGGCCTCCAGGTCGTGGGTCACCTCGGAGCCGAAGAACTCCGGCGCGTCCAGCGTGGGCTCGTAGACCACCACGGGTACGCCCTTGGCCTTCACGCGCTTCATGACGCCCTGGATGGAGCTCGCGCGGAAGTTGTCGGAGTTGGACTTCATCGTCAGGCGGTAGACGCCCACGACCGGCTTCTCCTTGCCGGCGTACACGCTGTCCCACACCATCTGCAGCACCTCGTCGGCAACGAAGTCCTTGCGTGTGCGGTTGGACTCGACGATGGCCTCGATCAGGTTCTGGGGCACGTCCCTGTAGTTGGCCAGCAGCTGCTTGGTGTCCTTGGGCAGGCAGTAGCCGCCGTAGCCGAAGCTGGGGTTGTTGTAGTGGCTGCCGATGCGCGGCTCCAGGCAGACGCCGTCGATGACGTCGCGGGTGTTGAGGCCGCGGACCTCGCAGTAGGTGTCGAGCTCGTTGAAGTAGGCCACGCGCAGCGCCAGGTAGGTGTTGGCGAAGAGCTTGACGGCCTCGGCCTCGGTGGTGCCCAGCACGAGCTCCGGGATGCCCACGGTGCCGTCGGCGTTCACGCGCTCCAGCTCGGCGGGCTCGGCGCCCTGCGCGAGCAGGCCGGCGAACTTCTCAGCGGCCGCGACGGCCTCGGGGTCGTCCTTGGGCGCACCGACCACGATGCGGCTGGGGTGCAGGTTGTCGTAGAGCGCCTTGCTCTCACGCAGGAACTCCGGGCTGAAGAAGATTTTGCTGTCGCCCAGCCTCTCGCGCAGGCCCGCGGTGTAGCCGACGGGGATGGTCGACTTGATGACGATCCAGGCGTCCGGGTTCACCGAGCGCACCGCGGCGATGGCGGCCTCGACGGAGCTGGTGTCGAAGAAGTTCCTGTCCGAGTCGTAGTTGGTGGGCGTGGCGATGACGGCGTAGTCGGCACCCGCGTAGGCCTCGGCCACGTCCACGGTGGCGTGCAGGTCGAGCTCACGCTCCCCAGCCTTTGCTTCCGCCAGGAATCGCTCAATCTCGTCGTCCTGGATGGGCGACATATAGTTGTTGATCTTCTCGACCTTCTCGGGAACGATGTCCAGCGCGTGAACCTCGTTGTGCTGCGAGAGCAGGACGGCGAGGGACAGGCCGACGTAGCCGGTACCGGCGACAGCGATCTTCATGTCATTCTCCAATTGTCAAAGAACAGGTTAAAAATAGCCCCAAAAGCTGTTGGGGCTTAAAATCTAGAGGCTCTTCCTCCACACCATCTTGTCCACGACGCCGGTGTAGCTCTGGATGATCTTGACCACCTTGGTGGACACGGTCTCGTCGGCGTAGTCGGGAACGGGCGCCTCGGGCAGCGACCCCTCGGCGTCGAGCTCGACGGCGGTGTGGACGGCCTGCAGCAGCCCCTTCTCGGAGATGCCGGCCAGCGTGAAGCAGGCCTTGTCCAGCGCCTCGGGGCGCTCGGTGGAGGTGCGGATGCACACTGCCGGGAACGGATGCCCGACGCTCGCGAAGAAGCTGGACTCCTCAGGCAGGGTGCCGGAGTCGGAGACAACGGCGAAGGCGTTCATCTGAAGGCAGTTGTAGTCGTGGAAGCCCATGGGCTCGTGCATGCGCACGCGCGGGTCCAGCTTGAAGCCGCTGGCCTCCAGGCGCTTGCGGGAGCGCGGGTGGCAGGAGTACAGGATCGGCATGTCGTACCTCTCGGCCAGCGCGTTGATGGCGGTGAACAGGCTCGTGAAGTTGGCCTCGGAGTCGATATTCTCCTCGCGGTGCGCCGAGAGCAGCATGTAGCGCTTGGGCTCCAGGCCGAGCTCGGTCAGGACGTCCGACGCCTCGATCTTCTCCAGGTTGGCGCGCAGGACCTCCGCCATGGGCGAGCCCGTGACGTAGGTGCGCTCGGGGGCGCAGCCGGTGTCCTTGAGGTAGCGGCGGGCGTGCTCGGAGTAGGCCAGGTTGACGTCGGAGATGACGTCGACGATGCGGCGGTTGGTCTCCTCGGGCAGGCACTCGTCCTTGCAGCGGTTGCCCGCCTCCATATGGAAGATGGGGATGTGGAGCCTCTTGGCCGCGATGGCCGACAGGCAGCTGTTGGTGTCGCCCAGGATCAGCAGCGCGTCGGGCCGCACTTGGACCATGAGACTGTAGGAGGTCGCGATGATGTTGCCCACGGTCTCGCCCAGGTCGGCTCCCACGGCGTCCAGGTAGACGTCCGGGTCGTCAAGTGACAGGTCGCGGAAGAAGATGCCGTTGAGCGTGTAGTCGTAGTTCTGCCCGGTGTGCGCCAGCAGGCAGTCGAAGTGGCGGCGGCACTTCTTGATGACCTCGGACAGGCGGATGACCTCGGGGCGGGTGCCCACGATGATCAGCAGCTTCAGGCGGCCGTCATTTGAGAAATTTGCATTAGAGTAATTGTTCATTTAATTTCTCTTTTCTAAACAAAAGCTGACCATAGAACATATCGGCTATAGCGACTTTAGTTGTCTATCAAATTTGAAACAGCAACAAAGAACACCTGCAAGCATGCATGCATACATAATTGAATAACCAAAACCAATTGCCTTAAGAAAGGATTCCATCGGCCACGAACAGGCAATCGAAAGCCCGTAAACAATGAAAGCGGCCAGAACCAAAGCGACGTTGAGAAACAACTCGTACTTCTGTTTACCAAATGCGGTGAAAGAACCAGAAAAAGAAGTCGCAACTAATCGCATGGCGTACATAAGACATAGACAACGAATATACGAGCCTGCGATACCGTACCCTTGGCCAAAAATTAGTTCACACAAGGGAACAGCAGCTAGAAACACCACACCAAAAGTAGCAATCGAGACTGCGCTCAGAATGAGCACCAACTTAGCAATCGTTTTCGAAATCGGCTGCGATTCGGAAACACTCTCACAGATACGCTGGAAACACACTTTGCTTACATTGGAAGATATAAACATGATGGGAACATCGAGCACCCGAACGCCCATGGAATAATACCCCAGAGCAGAGGCGGAAAACAAAGCTCCAATCATCATTGTTACTAGCGATGAGGAGAAGCTATTTATCAGCTGCGCAGGCATTATAAACATAATTTGTTTTCTGCCACGTATGAGCAGCTCCTTGATTTGGGAAAACGTTATGCGAGGTCTATTCTTAAGTCCTTGAAAATAGCGTTTCATCTGCAGTCTATAGCCTAAAACGGGAGCAACAGCATAGCCGGCGAGAAGCCCTTGCGCGCCAAATATTAGAAAACCTGACGCGGTCTGTATAGCAGCTCGGACAAGCTCGCGAAGGGCTTCCAGTTTTGAAATAAGTTTATATTCTTTGTACCTGTTGTTATAGCTAATGAACAGAAAACGTAACCCATTTGTCAATACCAGGATCGGGGCAAAGTAAATTAGCGATCCGTATTGAAGTAAAACTACATTCGGGAAAAAAATCTTACAGACGATTAAGAAAAAAAATAACCCAAACGCAACGAAAAAGCAGGCCAGGACACAGATATCTGTAATATACTGCGCCCTCATATCATCCTTTTCGGAAACAATTAAGAGGTCCAGTTTCAGAGATGCAATAGGTATTAAAATGTTTGCAACGGATATTACGAAAGTATAGATGCCTAAATCAGAAGCTGGAAAAATGCGAGATAGTAAAGGCTGGATAAGGACGTTAATTCCTTGAGCAAGTAGCGTCCCAAGACCCATAATTGCAATATTTTTGCCAAGCCCATCTTTTTTTAAAGCGTTAATCACGCGGTACCGACCCCAAATCTTTAGAGATTCCTGCATTGCAGAAAACAACGCACCAGAAAGCAAGCGTTATAAGCAATTCTGGTCGAAATAGAAAGCTCTCAACGAAGCTATATGCGAGGACACCACATATAAAAGCAAGTTTT
This sequence comes from Collinsella sp. AM10-26, assembly GCF_003472525.1. Lineage (NCBI taxonomy): Bacteria > Bacillati > Actinomycetota > Coriobacteriia > Coriobacteriales > Coriobacteriaceae > Collinsella > Collinsella sp. AM10-26. The sequence goes on along the minus strand of NZ_QRMC01000012.1, from coordinate 7,422 downwards.
GAAACTTCAGCGTGAATAGCTAAATTGACGATTGCCCTCTGGATGACGATTAAAAGTAAAACGAGAAGAGGCAATCCGTAATTAGCGACAGTAACAAGGTAGAAATTGTCCAACGAAAAGTTGACAGGACTGCCTGTTACCCAATCAGAAATTGTTAAATTGCTTGCAAAGGCTGAAAATAAACTAGGCCGACCGCTCAACAGATCATTCACTGGAGTATTCTCTAGCAGCGGCAACGCAAATGAACCAACCACTACGAATGCTAGTACGCCGGTGGAAATTACAGCTGGTAAACCATTGTGTCCAAAATGATATGACAGTAGAAACAAAATATAGCAGGTACAAAAAACGATACAGCAAGCATAGAGACCTCGTGTATCTGTTACATTTGCGATATATAACAAAAAGGCAAATAACGCTGCAAAAAACAATGATTTTCTGAATTTAGGAATTAAAACCAGAGTAATGGCGGCACAAAAGAAAAGGGATGTTTGATTCGGGTTTTCGAAACCAAGAGTTCTTCTAAAACGTCCTTTTGTGCTTATATATGAAAAATCAGGAAGAACGTGAGCGAAGAGCAGGACAAGGTTTAATGTTATTAAAATTACTGCAGATACTGCAATGATCTTAGTAGCGTATTTCTCGCCTAAACGACGACTAACCAATATAAATAAAACTACGAGCAGCAGGTTTAACGAGCTTTCGCCATGATATAAAAACGAGATTAGCAATAATCCTACAATCAAGATTTCGATTACGGAAAGCTTGACTGAGCGCAGCTCGAATAATAGAGCGATGACAAAACCAATAACAGCAACCAAACGTAACTGGGATTTTAGGCCTGCAGCCAGTCCGGTGCAGTACAGCATAAAATTCAAAGAAAGAAGGAATACTGATATCGTGAAAAATAGCTTGGAGATTGGAACGTCTGCCACGCTTCTAGATAAAGAAATCTTATTGCATGCACTGTATCTGCTTTTTTCAGCCACTGATTTAGACATGGCCATCAACATCCAGCCGAGTCATGTTGCTATTCGTCAATTCAAGTAGCGCCTTCAGATACCTACGCCTCAACTTATCAAATTGGACCTTCGAATTGAAGTAATCAATTGCTGCCAGTCTTCTATTCAACATTTTCGTTGTATCTGAATCAACAATCGACTGCAAAGTCTCAACCCATTGCCTAAATTCTTCAATGGGGATCGCCGTACCAGCGTTCTCGAATTCGTTAAAATCCCAAGGAGTTTGATCACTTACAAGCACGGGACATCCGGCTGACAAGGACTCCGCAATTACATGTCCATAGTTTTCGCTCAATGTAGGGAAGACAAAGCAGTCATAATTTGCGAAAGTTTTCGCAGCCTCGCCCTGCCCGACCGTTCCTTTATATGACACCTTTATCGAATTTGGTAGTTCTTTTACGGCGCGGAGACACTCGTCCCAATAATCGTAATCTTCAATTGGCCCGTAAATATCGAAAGTCAATTTTCCTCGGATCCCTGCAATTAAATCTATCGCCTTGCGAAGATTTTTCTTGGGTACAATGCGCGAAATGAATACGAGCTTAGCTTCACCTGGTTTCTTTTCTGGATGATCGTAGTTTTCAGATGGCATGGAAGGCACGTTGGTCAGGAAGTAGCAGCGGTTAACTTTGCCGAAATATTTCCTTATGCCCTCAAGCTCATCTTGACTCGTGTATTGAAAACTAATATCGCGAACTAGGCCCGAAGCGCGGAGGAAAGAAATGTAGGGAAGTTTTTTATACTTCTTGTTCATCGCCCCGGGGCATAATTCACCCCTCGGAGCAAGAAGAACAGGAATGTTATTCTTCTTCGCGCGCATTAAACATGGCACTATACAGTCTGCAAATAAACTTTGTAAATAGAGCACATCCGGCGCTACTTCGTTAATCGCCTCAGTAAAACCCTTATAGCAGTATTCGGAATCGCTTAAATATTTTACTATGCAATTACCCCGATCGTTCCACCCGGGCTTAATGTCTTTATACGGTTCCGTTTCTCCCATGTCATGATTCTTAGTAACGATATAGCACTCATCGTCTTGCATAAGCGTGCAAAAGTTATTCACGCTAACCGGAGGTCCACCGAATTTAACGCCTGGGAAAAATCCACCGATGATGATTAATATTTTCATTCTTATTACTCCTCGCCGAATAGTGGACTGGCGAATCTCTAAACTTCCTCGAAGAAGGTGTCGGGATTCTCGGGATCGAAGGGCTCGTTGGCCCACATGATCGTGACGAGGTCCTCGGTGTCGGACAAATTGGTGATGGAGTGTGTGTAGCCGGGAATCATCTCCACGGCGCGCATGTCGGACCCCGAGACGGTGTACTCGTCGACGGGGAACGGGTTGCCATCGGCGTCCTCCCCAACCTTCCTCAGCTTGATCGACGCGGTGCCGGAGACCACCAGGAACCTCTCCCACTTGCTCATATGCCAGTGGTTGCCCTTGGTGACCCCGGGCCTTGAGACGTTGATTGAGACCTGGCCGCGCTCAGGCGTGCGCAGGAACTCGGTGAACGATCCGCGCTCGTCGGTGTTGGGCCTGAGGCCGTAGGCGAAGTGCCCCGGCTCGTAGTAGGACAGGAACGTGCTCCAGAGCTTCTTGGAGAAGGAGCCCTCGGTGAGGTCGGGCACCGAGAGCGTCTCGCGGCTGTCGCGGAAGCTGTCGAGCAGGTAGACGATCTCGCCCAGGGTCTTCACGTCGGTCCCGGGAACGTAGCAGAACCTGTCTCCCTCTACTCTCTCGAGGCCCTCGTATCCGCAGCGGTGCTCCTCCCCCAGCAGCGCCCCCAGCATCTCGTCCACGAGGTCGTCGATGTAGAGGAGCTCCAGCTCCACCGAGGGGTCGTTGACGGTGTAGGAGCGGCCGTTGGCGATTGCGTCGCAGAAGGTCGCCACCGCGGAGTTGTAGCGCGGGCGGCACCACTTGCCGTAGAGGTTGGGGAAGCGGTAGATGAGCACTGGCGCCCCCGTGCGCTCGGAATAGTCGCGGAACAGGCCCTCCCCCGCCAGCTTCGACTCGCCGTAGACCGAGCCCGCGAAGCGGCCCGACAGGCTCGCCTGCGCGGAGCTGGAAAGCATGACGGGGCACGTGTTCCCGTGGCGCTCGAGGGCGTCCAGCAGCATGGAGGCGAACCCGAAGTTGCCCTCCATGAACTCGGATTGGTCCTTGGGGCGGTTGACGCCGGCCAGGTTGAAGACGAAGTCAGCGCGGGAGCAGAAGTCCTCCAGCTCAGCGTGCGTCGAGTCGAGGTCGTACTCCATGACCTCGAGGGGAAGAAGGCCCGCGTACTTCTCGCGGCGGTCCTTGCCATCGCGAACGTTCTTCAGCGCGCAGCAGAGGTTCCTCCCGACGAAGCCCCTGGCGCCTGTGACGAGGACGCGCACCCTACTGCACCGCCTCGTGCTCGCGGCCCTCGAGCGCCAGCTGCACGTACTCGGCGGTCTTGATCTTGGCGATGGTGCCCTCCACGTCGAGCCTATCGGTGTTGTGGGAGGTGTAGGACTCGTCTGCCTGGGTCTCCACCTCGCCGTCCACGACGAACTTGTCGTAGTTCAGGTCGCGCGAGTCGCAGGCCACGCGGTAGTAGCCGCCCATGTCCTCGGACCTCAGGCGCTCCTCACGGGTCATGAGGGTCTCGTAGAGCTTCTCGCCGTGGCGGGTGCCGATCACCTGGGTGCCCACGCGGCCGAAGACCTCCTGCACGGCCTCGGCGAGGTCGCCGATGGTCGAAGCCGGCGCCTTCTGGATGAACAGGTCGCCGGGGTTGGCGTGCTCGAAGGCGAACTGCACCAGGTCGACGGCCTCGTCCAGGTTCATGAGGAAGCGGGTCATGTTGGGGTCGGTGACCGTCAGCGGCTCGCCTTTTCGGATGCGGTCGATGAACAGCGGGATGACCGAGCCGCGCGAGCACATGACGTTGCCGTAGCGGGTGCAGCAGATGGTGGTTCGGCCGGCGCCGTTGCGGGCGTTGGCGTAGATGATTGACTCCATCATGGCCTTGGACTTGCCCATGGCGTTGATGGGGTATGCGGCCTTGTCGGTGGACAGGCACACTACGCGGTCCACGCCCTCCTCGATGGCGGCGTGCAGGACGTTGTCAGTGCCGATGACGTTGGTGCGCACGGCCTCCATGGGGAAGAACTCGCAGGAGGGCACCTGCTTCAGGGCCGCCGCGTGGAAGATGTAGTCCACGCCGTGCATGGCGTCGCGCACGCTCTGGGCGTTGCGGACGTCGCCGATGAAGAAGCGCACCTTGGAGGCGAGCTCCGGGGACTTCTCCTGCAGGCGATGGCGCATGTCGTCCTGCTTCTTCTCGTCGCGGGAGAAGATGCGGATCTCGGCCAGGTCGGTGTTCATGAAGTGCTTGAGCACGGTGTTGCCGAACGAGCCGGTGCCGCCCGTGATCATGAGGGTCTTGCCAGTGAACGTACCGCCGCAGTTATTCATTTTTTCCATCCTTCATAGTCTGAAGCTCCTTCTCGAGAATCGTGTAGAAGCTGTCTTTTGCAAAATGCTCTTCGTAATATCGCCTGCCGCGCTTACCCATCTCTTCGCGCTGGCTGGGCGTCATATCGGCAAACTGCCTACAAATAGAGGCAAGACCCTCTGGATCCTCCGGATCGCAGCACAGGCCACATCCAGCCTCTTCAATTACATGACGGGCCTCGCCGGTCACAGTGCCCAAAATGGGCCTTCCTGCTGCCATATAGGAAGTAACTTTTCTGGGAAGCGTATAACCAAGAATTGAATTGTTAGCAAAAGTGGCAACCATCGCGTCGCTTGAGCCGTAGAACGACGGCATTTCAGCCAACGGATGACGACCATGGAATTCAACGCAAGAAGCTCCGATTTCACTCTTATATTTCTTAAGAGTCTCAAGTTCAGATCCCGAACCCACAACGTGCAGCGCAAATCTCGAGTCACCTTCAAGATAGTGACCGGCTTCTACAAATGTATTCACAGCCTGAGCAATTCCGACGTTGCCAGCGAACGTTAGATTTACTTTTGCGGAATCATACTCTGAACGCTTAGGAGCCTCTTCATTGAAAATATCCTCTGCATATTGCGGAAGATAAACCGTATCGCGATCCATTTTGAGAACAGACTTAAAGTAGTCGCTAAAGTTTCTCGACGTAACAGCTAAAACAGTGGCAGCGTTGTAAATCTTGCGAGAAACCCGTGCATAGCCCTTAAAAATGAGAGACGTACGCTTGATGTTGCCAACGGTCAGACTTTCGGGCCAGAGATCTTGACACCACAAAAGAACAGGCACGTTATGCTTTTCACCATATGCAAGTGCGGGTCTTGCCATCATAACGGGAGAAGTCTGGAACGAAAGGACAACATCATACTCGGCATTCATCCTAAGAGCTTCTTTAGTAGCCCTAGAGCTAAAGCTGTAGTAATTAATCACTCGCTGCCATATTTCACGTCCACGAGGAATGATTTCAACACGTCTAATATGAACGCCATTGCGCTCCTGACTGCCTCGAGCACCGCGTTCATAACCAGGATAGATATCGCCATCAGGATAATTTGGGGTGCCAGTGAGCACCGTAACCTCATGGCCCATGGCGGCAAGTCCCTCACAAACGTCGGCAATAGCGAACGGCTCAGGCCAATAATGCTGACTGACAGCCAAAACGCGCAGCGGGTGCTCGCTCTTAAAAGAAGGGCCAGCAGACACCTTATCGGCATCAACCGCACCAACAAGTGCAGAGGCAATCTCATCCTTTGTATAGTCTTCGGACTCGTCAACTTCATTGATGGGAACAACTTCGTTTTCACCGGTCTCGGGATCAAATCTCCTACGTACAACCGGAACGAACATTTGCAGATACACGCCCAAAAGAATGGCGAGTGCGGCCAAGACAACGAAGATAAGCAGCTTCCAGATGAGCGGGACCTGGGTAATGATGAATGCAAAAACACACAGTAAGGCAGTAATGGCATAGATGATTGCAACTAGTGCCTTTTGCCCAAAGCCACGTTTGAGAAGTCGGTGGTGAATATGCCCCTTATCGGGCGTACCGATACTAACTCCGACTCGAGAGCGACGAACAATTGCAGCAAAGGTATCCAGAATGGGGACCCCAACCATAACAATCGGAGCAAGGATCATCGAGAGAGTCGTATGGCCCGTATTAAGCAACATGACGGCCAAACCCAGGGAGAAACCAAGAAGTAGCGAGCCCGAATCTCCAAGGAAAATTTTTGCAGGGTTAAAATTCCAGCGCAAAAAGCCAAGTGTTGCGCCGAAAAGAGCGACGGCTAAGGCGGCAGTTTCAAAGCGGAAGGTCAAAACCGATAAAGCAAACAGTGCGGCACTGCAAACAGCAGTAATTCCTGACGCGAGACCATCAACGCCATCAATTAAGTTAATGATATTGGCAAAGGAAACCAGGAAAATTACCGTAAGAGGATAGGCAAAAATACCAAGCCCAAAATAAGGCTCTTCGGGGGTTTGTGTGGGTTAGCCGCCCGGTAAAATTGCCCGCCTAGCAGCGGCGGCGCGCCTCGCGTATCGTTGTTTTCCGACCAAAGAAAAAATGAACGCGCGAAGGAACGCCGCCATGCTGAACAGTCTACTCAAAAGGGCGCTCGGGCTCGAGCGCACCGTAATCGAGGGAGCGAGAATCGAGGGCGATTCCATAATCGTCTCCGTGAGGCCCAGGAGGGCCGCGCCGAGGTGCCCGGTGTGCGGGCGGCGCTGCGCCGCCTACGACAGGCTCGGGCCCAGGCGCTGGAGGGCGCCCGACCTCGGCGCCGCCCGCTGCTATCTGGAGCACGCCCCCGTCAGGGCCAGCTGCCCGGAGCACGGCGTGCGCACCGCGCCCGTCCCCTGGGCGAGGTGCGCCTCGAGCAGGTTCGCCTCGGCCTTCGAGGACTGGGTCGCGTGGCTCGCGCTGCACATGTGCCGCAGCGCCCTGGCCGAGCTGGCGCGCGTCGACTGGCACACCGTCGGGGGCATCTGCGCGCGCGTCGAGGCGTCGCTGGAGGAGGCCGACGGGCGCGGCAGGCTCGACGGGCTTCGCCGGATCGGCGTCGACGAGACGAGCTACAAGAGGGGCCAGAGGTACATGACCGTCGTGGTGGACCACGACCGCGGGAGGGTCGTGTGGGCCTGCAGGGGCCACGGGAAGGACAGGCTCAACGAGTTCCTCGACCTGCTGACGGATGAGCAGAGGGAGGCGATCGAGGTGGTCACGGCCGACGGGGCGCGCTGGATAGCCGACGCCGTGGCCGAGCGGCTGCCGCGCGCCGAGCTCGCGGTCGACCCGTTCCACGCGGTCTCCTGGGCGACCGAGGCCCTCGACGCCCTCAGGCGCGAGGTGTGGAACGGCCTGCGCTCGGCGCCGCGGCCGAAGCGGCGGGGCGGGCGCCCGAGGGCCGGGG
>NZ_QRMC01000011.1:0-41414 GCF_003472525.1 Collinsella sp. AM10-26 | reverse complement strand
CGCCCCCCCCCCCTTTTTTGCGTTAACGGGTTTTCGTCTCACATAGTAGCTGTGTTTTATAACCCTCGTTTGTCGCATCTTCTGTGAACGGGCTACAATAACTTAGTCTGTGCGATATGGAGGTGAACATGGCTGAAGCTGGTATCGGCGTTGATATCGTCGAGATTTCGCGCATGAAATCAATTCTTGAAAAGACGCCGTCGTTTGCTCGGCGTGTGTTTACCGAAGAAGAGCGTGCGTATTGCGATGCATCATCGCGTCCCGCTGCTCACTATGCGAGCCGCTTTGCTTCGCGCGAGGCGGTGCTTAAAGCTCTTGGCACGGGTTTTAGTCAAGGCGTGGGTCGCAAGGATGTTTCGGTGACGCGTGATAAACTTGGCAAACCGAAGGCGCTGCTTTCGGGCCGTGCACTCGAGATCGCTCAAGAGTTGGGTGTCGTTGAGGTCGCTCTTTCCATTACGCTTACAGGAGACTTAGCCGTTGCGAATGCCATCGCGATTACCGATGCCGCTCGACCTAAGCCAAAAGAGGAAAAGGTGAGCACCAAGAAACGCGTTGCGCAGACATTTAAAGCGGCTCGCTCTGTTTTAGATGAGCTTGAGCAGCTGCAGAATTCAGCATTGACGGAGCACCTGGGCGATGCTTCGCAAGATACGCTAGGAGCATAGATGAAACCGGTTTTGAGTACCGAAGAAGTCGTTCGTCTCGAGGATATCATCGAACGCGAGGGGACTTCGAAGGCCGAGCTTATGGAGCTAGCGGGTGAGTTTGCCGCCAACGAGGTCATGAAGCTCAATCCCGATCGGGTTCTCTTTCTGGTCGGTTTTGGTAATAATGGAGGCGACGGTTGGGTTGCCGCCGATATCCTGAACCATAAGGGTGTGGACGTAGATATCGTTTCTCCGGTTGAGCCGGATGAGATTCCTGCTGCTCTGGCACGTCATGTTGCTCGTCGTACTGCCGGCCGCGATGTGCACGTTTGCGTCGGCCCCTCGCGTGACGAACTCGAGGTTTTGATCGATAAGGCCGATGTTGTTGTCGATGCCATTTTTGGTACCGGTTTCCACGGGAATCTGCGTGCGCCGTTCTCCATTTGGATTCCTACGGTCAATGAATGCGCCGATTGTGTCGTATCCATTGATGTCCCCTCGGGCTTGAATGCCGAGACGGGCGTTGTTGATGACGACTGCATTCGTGCCGAGCGTACGGTGACGATGATTGCGCCCAAGATTGGTCTGTATAGCGCTGATGGCCCTGAGTATACTGGAGATTTGATCTGCGGCAATCTTTACGACCGTCTTGACGAGGTCATCGATGATGTCGACCACGCCGCCGAGATTGTCGAGCCCGGTGATTTAGTTGATTTCTTTGCTCCACTGCCTACGAATATCGATAAGTATTCCCGTGGCTCTGTGCTTATTGTCGCCGGATCTGCGCAATATCCTGGTGCTGCCATTATGGCGGCTAAGTCTGCAGCTCGCGCGGGTGCTGGTTACGTGGCAGTCGCGGCTCCTGACGCCTGCGCCAATCTTATTCGCATGGCACTTCCTTCGATTCCCGTCTTTGCTATTCCGTCTGATTCCCGCGGCTCCTTTGGCGCCGCTGCACGCATGACGGTGTGCGAGATCGCAAAGAAGTACAGCTGCGTGCTGTGCGGTCCCGGTATGACGACGTCTGCCGGCGCTATGCAGGTGGTTTCGGGCTTGCTTGAGCTTGATGTGCCGCTTATTTTGGACGCCGATGCACTCAACTGCCTTGCTAAGATTGCCATTGACGGTATTGATAGTAACCCCGAGATGTATCGTCGCGAGCAGCCGTTGGTTATGACACCGCACTATCGTGAGCTTTCGCGTCTGGTTGCCGGTGACGAGGTGAACGACCTTGGTACCGCGATTGCGGCCGCGCAGAAGGTTGTCTGGGCTGCAGGCTCCGACAATCTGGTGGTCATTGCCAAGGGGCCGACGACGGCTATCTGTGGCGTTGAGCGCGTGCTGCTGCCGCTCTCGGGTCCGGCTTCTCTGGCAACTGCCGGTTCGGGTGATGTTCTCGCGGGTATTTTGGCCGGCACGCTTGCCACCATGCGCGACGAGATGGATCGTTGGGAGTTGCTGTATTCTTACGCCGTCGCACTTCACAGCTACGCCGGTTTTGCCGCGGCGACGGAGTATGGTGAGAAGAGCGTTATCGCGACCGATCTTATCGACTTGATCGGTCCTGCCATGGAGCTGGCGGCAAAGGATGCGCTCGAAGATCTGGGAATCATGGACGAAGGGTCGGATGACTAATCATGAATAAAGCCGATTTGACGCGCTGGTCCTGGGTTGAGATTGACCGCGGGGCGCTTCGCCGCAACACGAGGGCTTACAAGAACCTGCTCGATCCACGTCAGCGACTGTGCTGCGTGGTCAAGGCCGATGCCTATGGCCATGGTGCCGTTGAGTGCGCCAAAATCATGTACTCGGCCGGAGCCGACATGTTTGCCGTGGCGACGGTCAGCGAGGGTGTTGAGCTACGTCGGGGCGGAATTACCAAGCCCATCCTGATCTTGAGCGAGCCGCCTATCGAGGCTATCCCCACCCTGCTTGAGTTTGACATTATGCCTTCGGTCTATACGTCCGATTTCGCCCTTGCCTATGGCGAGTGCGCTGTCGCGGCAGGCAAGGTGGGCAAGTACCATCTAGCCATTGAGACGGGCATGAACCGCATCGGTGTTCACTACACGCAGGTGCTCGACTTTGTTCGTGGTATTAGCTTCCATCGCGGTATCCAGTGTGATGGCGTCTTTACGCACTTCGCCACGGCCGATGAACCTTCGGGTTGGGACTACAAACTGCAGTGCCAACGCTTTACCGAGGCCGTTCAGGCCATTAAGGACGCGGGTTTTGAGTGCGGTATCGTGCACTGTGCCAACACGCCGTCCTCGATGCTCGATCCCTCGATGCATTTTGATATGATTCGCGCCGGCGTTGGCTTGTATGGCATGCAACCATGCGAGCTGAGTGGTCGCGTGATGCAGCTCGATCCTGTTATGAGCGTGCATGCGCGCGTGACACGCGTGGCGCATCCCGCGATGGGCGAGGGCGTGGGCTACGGCTTTACCTACCGCGTCCCGCGCACGCGCGTTCAGATCTGCACCCTTCCGATCGGTTATGCCGATGGCCTTTCGCGTACGCTTTCCAATCGTATGGACGTGCTGTATCGCGGCGAGCGTGTGCGTCAGGTGGGTAATATCTGCATGGACCAGTTTATGGTCGCCATTCAGTCCAACCCGGCGCATGAGATTCCCGAGGCCGAGTATGGCGACGAGATGATCATTGTCGGCCGCGATGGCGATGCCGAGATCACCATGGACGAGATGGCCCGACTGCGCGGCACGATTAACTACGAGGTCGCCTGCGGCTTTGGCATGCGTCTCGACAAGATCTACGTGTAGGAGCCGCCATGGGCGTCATGCACATCCCCGGACATAGTCACCAGGCGCCGCGCGAGGTTGCGCTCGAGGAGATTGAGGCTGTTTTAGGCGACTGCCATCTCTGCCAGCTCTATCAGTCGCGCCGTAACATCGTGTTTGGCGTGGGAAACCCCCACGCCCGCGTCATGTTTATCGGCGAGGCGCCGGGGCGTAACGAGGATCTGCAAGGCGAACCGTTTGTGGGGGCGGCGGGCGAAGATCTCAACGGCATCCTGTCGCTGGCTGGCCTCAAGCGCGAAGACGTCTACATTGCCAACGTGCTTAAGTGTCGCCCACCGGGAAATCGCAACCCTCGGCCCGAGGAAGTGCTGGCCTGCTCACCGTTTTTGCGTGAGCAGATTCGAAGCATTTGGCCTGATATCATCGTGACGCTCGGTAACCCCGCGACGCACTTTGTGCTTAAGACCGAGATCGGCATCACCAAGCTGCGCGGCAGGTTCCATCAGATGGGGCATTTTGTGGTGATGCCCACTTTCCATCCGGCAGCAGCGCTACGCAATCCGGCGTGGCAGGAGCTGCTGGAGGAAGACTTTAAGATGCTGGGCGACTATCTGGAGCGGCATCCCGCGCCAGAGGGTGCCTCGGAATAATAAGGAGCATATATGTCCCTGGAGCGCCTGGGGGTAGGTATTTATAAAACGGCTTGCTCTGCCGATACAGAGCATTTTGGCGAGCTGGTTGCGCCGTGCCTGGCAGATGGTGATGTGCTGATCTTGACCGGCGGCCTCGGGGTGGGCAAAACCCACTTTACCAAGGGCGTTTCGCGTGGTCTGGGCGACGGCCATATGGTCACGAGCCCCACGTTCGCACTCATGGCCGTTCATGATCAGGGGCGTATTCCGCTGTTCCACTTTGACCTGTACCGTCTGGAGCATGCTTACGAGCTCGAGGATACGGGCATTTTCGATGTATTGGGCTATGAGGGTGCCTGTCTGTTGGAGTGGGGCGAACAGTTCCAGGACGAACTGACAGACGAGTATCTTTCGGTAACGCTTAAGCGTGATGAGAACGATAGCGACGTGCGAACGATAGCGCTCGAGGCGCACGGCGGGCGCGCAGCGGAGCTTTCCGATTTGATTGATAAGGCTGTACAAGATGAGCTTGCATAACGATTACGCGCTGGTGGTGGCGCTCGATACTTCGACCGATATGCTTGCCTGCGCGGCAAGCTGGATTGATGGGCAGACGGGCGAGGCGAAGCTGGTGAATGGCGACCATATGTGCCGTCGCCATGCCAATGTGGAGCTCGTGAATACCGTCGACAGCGTGCTTGCTCGGGCTGGCATGGACCGTACTGACGTGGGCAGTTACGTCGTCGGTCGCGGTCCGGGTTCGTTTACCGGCGTGCGTATCGGCATTTCCACCGCCAAGGGCTTGGCGCGCGGTGCCAACGTGCCGCTGTTGGGCGTGTCGACGCTCGATGCCTGCGCATGGACCGCGTGGAAGGCTGGTGTGCGTGGCAAGCTCGGCATTCTGGCCGATGCCATGCGCGGCGAGGTGTATCCGGCTTTGTACGTACTGAGCGACGAGGGCCCCGAGCGTCAGTTTGAGCGCGAGCACGTGGTCAAGGCTGCCGTGGCGCTTGATGAGTGGCGCCAAGCCGCGGACTGGGACCAGGTTCAGCTGACTGGCGACGGTCTCGTGCGCTATGGCAAGCTGCTGGGCGAGGCTGAGGCCGCTCGCTGCGTAGAGCGCGGCTTGTGGTGGCCTTCGGGCGAGGGCCTCCTCCTTGCGCATGCCGCGGGTGACGGCGACCCGGCCCGCGTCCTACCGATCTATACGCGCCTTTCTGACGCCGAGGAAAACGAGCGCAAACGCCTCGGTCTTGCCGAGAGCGCACAGAGCGAAATTACGGGCGTTGCCGATGAGCTCGCCGGTCGCCATCTGCAATTCCGCCCTATGGGTGCGGCGGACGCCGAGGGCGCGAGCACGCTAGAGGCTGCCTGCTTTGAAGGTGCCGGACACGAGGCGTGGACGCCGGGCGTGTTCCTGTCCGAACTGGGCGAGGACGTCGCTGCGCCGCGTAGTTGGTGGGTGGCACACGACGACGGCAAGCTACTGGGCCTTGCCGGCGGTATGGTCGTGGACGGTGATGTGCAGATTCTGGATGTCGCCGTCGACCCGGCACATCGCCGTGAGGGCATTGCCCGCAAGCTGCTGTCGCATGTGAGCTATGATGCCCAGATGCTCGGCTGCACCACGGCTTCGCTCGAGGTCGAGGACGGCAACGAGGGCGCCATGGCGCTCTATGCCGCCCTGGGCTTTACCGAAGCGGGGCGTCGCCGTGGCTACTACGGCGCCGGCAAGGATGCCATCGTCATGACGGCGCCGTTGCCTCTGGTGCTTCCGGTCGACAACGCCTCGCCCGAGCCAACGGCTGCCGAGCAGCGCGTATGGCCGCTGGCCGCGCCCGATCGCACTGTTGAGGAACGTGCCGAAATCGAGCGCCGTCGCCTGGTGCTTGCCATCGAGAGCTCCTGCGACGAGACGGCCGTGGCGATTATCGATGCAGATGGCAATATGCTGGCCAACCAGGTGTCGACGCAGATTGATTTTCATGCCCGCTTTGGCGGCGTGGTGCCCGAGATCGCCTCGCGCAAGCACGTTGAGGTGATTGTGAGTGTCGTAGATGCGGCGCTCGAGGATGCCGCGGCATCGCTTGGCCTTGAGGGCGGAGCGATTGCGCCAAGTGAGCTTGCCGCCGTGGGCGTGACGCAGGGTCCAGGCCTGGTGGGCGCCCTGGTGGTGGGCGTCGCCTTTGCCAAGGGCTTTGCATATGCTGCCGGCAAGCCGCTCGTGTGCGTCAATCATCTGGAGGGTCACCTGTTTGCCAACCTGTTGGCGCAGCCCGACCTCAAGCCGCCGTTTATCTTTACGCTTGTCTCGGGCGGTCACACCATGCTCGTGCACGTAAAGGCATGGGGCGACTATGAGGTACTTGGCGAGACGCTGGACGACGCTGTGGGCGAAGCCTTCGACAAGGTGGCAAAGGCACTGGGCCTGGGCTATCCCGGTGGCCCCATCATCTCCAAGCTTGCCGAGACGGGCGACCCCAAGGCGATTGATTTTCCCCGCGCGCTTAACAGCAGGGGAGACTACCGCTTCTCGCTTTCGGGCCTCAAGACGGCGGTGACGCTCTACATCGAGCAGGAGACCAAGGCCGGGCGCACGATTCACCTGCCCGATCTGGCTGCTTCGTTTGAGGCAGCTGTCTTTGACGTGCAGTACAAGAAGGCCAAGAACGCCCTGCATGCCACCGGGTGCAAGGAATATTGCATTGGCGGCGGCGTCTCGGCCAATCCGCATCTGCGCGAGATGATGATCAAGAAGCTTGGACGTCAGGGCATTCGTGTAACGGTGCCGCCCTTGTCCGCCTGCACCGATAACGCCGCCATGATCGCGGAGGTCGCTCGCCGTAAATTCGACCGAGGTGAGATCTCGCCGTTCGACGTCGACGCCGATCCGAACATGACGCTGTAGTCGTGCTCGTGCGGTCCCCGGCGCTGCCCGGGCGCCAGCGGCCACATATGAACTTTCCTGCTCGGACAGTCTTGCTCACGACGGAGGCCACATTAAGTGGCATCCTGTTCGTGCGGAACTCGCGATAAAGTTCATATGTGGCCGCTGGCGCCCGGGCAGTGCCGGGGACCTTTCTGTCCCGATGCGGCGTAGGGGTTCGTTTGGCGTCGACAGCGTCCGGCGAGGGTGACCTGCCAGTGTCGAATTTCCGGCGTTCTTGAGCTGAAAGAAAAAGATGGCATGCGGAGCTTTGCTCCGCATTTGGGATGGGAGCCCCTGAGAGCCGCGGGAGCCGGGCGGCGCACATGAACTTTATCGCGAGTTCCGCACGCAAAGGAAAGCACTTAATGTGCTTTCCGTCTTGCGCAGGACTGTAGAGCAGGAAAGTTCATGTGCGCCGGCCGGCTCCCGCGGCTCTCAGGGGTATCTCTCATGCAAAAACTTTTGTCTGGTAAAGTACGAGGTCAGTGGCGTTTTATACCGAGAATTTTCAAAATAGTTGAAAATTCATTACAAAATTGCGTTGACTTTAGGTAACTAAAGTTTCATACTGCTTTTCATCCACTGGGGGATGTGAACACGCACGGAACGTTCACATCATGATCGAAGAGGATTTCTTAGACATGTTCACGCATCAGCTAAACATTATCAGCGTAGTAATTATCTGATGCGGGTTAGCACATACAGCTAGCCCGTACGATAACGGGCGGCTGATGAAGATGAGGGCCGTCGAGCGCAACCGACGGCCCTCATTTTTTATGTCTAGGAAGTTCTTTTTAGAGGAGGAAATGTAATGAACGGAGTTTTGCTCATGGTTGTGGCCGCGGCGGTGCTCGTCTGCGGCTATCTGGGCTACGGCCGCTGGCTGGCCAACAAGTGGGGCGTCGACAAGGACGCCCTCACGCCGGCCAAGCGCATGAAGGACGGCAAGAGCTTCTCGCCCGTTTCCGCCTTCACCGCGTTCTCGCACCAGTTCAGCTCGATCTGCGGTGCCGGCCCTGTCACGGGCACGATTGTCGCCATGGCCTTTGGCTGGCTGCCCGTCGTGCTTTGGGTTCTCGTCGGCGGCATCTTCTTTGGCGCCGTCCACGACTTTGGCGCCCTGTACGCCTCGATGAAGAACAACGGCAAGTCCCTGGCTCAGCTCATCGAGAAGTACATCGGCAAGACCGGTCGTCGCCTGTTCCTGCTGTTCTGCTGGCTGTTCTGCATCATCGTCATCGCCGCTTTCACCGACATGGTCTGCAAGACGTTCATGTTCACCCCGGCCGTTGACGCTTCTGGTGCTGCTACCGGTGCCATCGACTTCACCAAGTCCTATGCCGCCGGCTGCGCTGGTACCATCTCCATCCTGTTCACCTTCGTCGCGATCGCCTTTGGTTGGGCTCAGAAGAAGTTCAACCTCACCGGCGCTGCCGAGTTCGTCACCGGCGTGGTGCTCATGGTTCTCATGTTTGCCGTCGGTATGCAGTTCCCGGTCTACCTGGATAAGTTCCAGTGGTTCGCCATCGTCATGGTCTACCTGGTCTTTGCCGGCGCCATGCCCATCCAGATGCTCAAGACCCCGCGTGACTACCTCACCTCGATCATGATGATCGTCATGATCGCCTGCGCTGTCCTCGGCATCGTCGTCCTGGGCGTCAACGGCCAGGCCACTATCACCGCTCCGGCCTTTACCGGCTTCTCTAGCGCTTCTGGCATGATGTTCCCGGTCCTGTTTGTCTCCGTTGCCTGCGGCGCTCTCTCTGGTTTCCACAGCCTCGTTTCTTCCGGTACCTCCTCCAAGCAGGTCGAGAAGGAGCAGGACGCCGTCAAGGTCGGTTACGGCGCCATGATCGTCGAGTCCTTCGTCGGCATCCTTGCCATCATCGTCGCCGGCATCATGTTCTCCGACATGAACACCGCCGGTACCGGCGCCCTCAACGCCGGCGTCGCTTCCACCCCGTTCCAGATCTTCGCCGCTGGCATCTCCCGCGGTATGCAGGCCTTCGGCGTTAACGGCACGCTCGCAACCGTCTTCATGACCATGAACGTCTCCGCACTGGCCCTGACCTCGCTCGACGCCGTCGCCCGCATCGCCCGCACCTCGTTCTCCGAGTTCTTTGCCCAGACCAACGACGCCCTTGCCATCGAGTCCAAGGCCGGCTACATGAAGGTTCTCGGCAACCCCTGGTTCGCCACGGTCGTCACCCTGCTCCCCGGTCTCGCCCTTGCCTTTGGTGGCTATGCCAACATCTGGCCGCTCTTTGGTGCTTCCAACCAGCTGCTCGGCGGTATGACCATGATCACCCTCGCCGTGTTCTGCAAGTGCACCGGCCGCAAGGGCTGGATGCTCTACGTGCCCGTCGCCTTCCTGCTCAGCTGCACCTTCACCTCGCTGGTCCAGAGCGCCATGGGCTGCATGACCGCCGTCCAGGCCTACGGCTTCTTCGGCACCATCCCGGCTACCGCCACCACGGCCGCCGTCTCCGTCGCCGCCACCAAGGGCCTGCAGCTCGTCTTCGCCGTCCTGCTGATGGTCCTGGGCCTCATCGTCGCCGTCAACTGCCTCAAGGAGTTCTTCGGCAAGGAGGCTGGCTCCATGCCTGACGAGGAGCCCGAGTGGTCCGAGATGGGCAAGGCCGAGTACGGTCGCGCCGCTGCCGCTGAGGCTCCTGCCGACGCCGAAGCCGCCAAGGCCTAGTCGGTCGGACGGGTTGGATCTCCCATCTATTTGACTCGGAAAAACCGGGTCCGCGACTGCGCGGGCTCGGTCTTTTTTCATGCAAAATCGAGTGACGCCCGAGTGTTCTCGCAGATGTTTTGCGTGGACAAGGGCGCGCGTTGTACCATATAGACGTATATGTGTACATATGAAAGGGGCCCCGTGGCCAAGACGGTATATTCCGATAATCAAAACAATGTCGATGCTTTGGCTGAGCGCCTGAGCAGCCAGACGTCGCTTTCTGCCGAGCGCGCCAAGCTGGTTGCCTACGACCTGCTCTGCCGCAAGGCGCTCAAGATCAAGTCGAGCGCGCTGGCGCAGATTTTCCGTTCCGTCGATAAGGAATGCAACACCAAGGCGATGCGCGACGAACTCATCGCGGCAAAGATCGTTACCAAGATCGAGGGCAGCGGCATTAACGGGCGCCCGGCGTTCTATACCATCAATGCCGAGATCCGCGATGCCCAGGAGCAGCCTGCCGAGGCTGCCGAAGAGGTCGTCGAGGACGTTGTCGAGGTGCCTGCTGAGGCGGCAATAGCTCCGCGTGAGCATGTCGATACCGATGAGTTGCTCGATGAGAACGTCGTGCGTGCCTTTACGGCCAAGGCGGGACGCGGCGGTTTTGGCGGGGGTGGCAAGCGCGATGCGCAGCGCCGCGCCCAGCAGGAGCGCTTCCGCCGCGCCGTTGCTCAAAAGGGTGAGACGGATGCCGAGGCTGTCGAGGAAAAGCCCGTCAGGATGCAGGAGTCGACTCGCACTCAAGAGCATGCTGAGATCCAGGAGCCCAAGCGTCGCCGCGGTGCGCATTTTAGGGCCGAGCAGCAGGATGTTGCGCTCGAGGCCGAAGAGACTGCCGAGGTTGCGGACGATTCCGAGAAGCCGGCCAAGAAGGCCTCAGACTCGTGTCGTCCCGGTCGCGGCTTTGCAGGTCGCGCGTATCCCGTAAAGCGCCAGGAGAAGGTTAATCAGGTTCCGGAGGTGCGGGCCGAGAAGGCCGTGAAGCCTGCCGAGGCGGAAGTTCGTGAACAGAAGCCTGTTGATGAGCAGGTTGCGTCCGATACGGAGACCCAGGGCCAGCAGTCTACTGATGGGCAGACGGAGCAGGGCGCGTCGAGCAAGCCTCGCCGCCGTCGCCATCGTGGGGGCCGCAGTTCCCATGCCGAGACTGCAACCGAGAAGATCACGCCGCAGGACGAGGATGTGAAGGCCAAGGTTTCTGCGGGGCAGCCAAAGCGCCGGCCAGCGAAGGAGAGCAAGTCCGATCGTCCGCAGAAGCAGGCGTCTATGCCGAAGCGCGAGTGCAATTCCCAAGGCGATTCTAAGCGCAAGTCTCAGAAGAAGCCGGAGTCTGCCGCAGTAGATACTGCTGCCCAGCAGCCCGAGTCGGCCGCCCACGGCGAGGTCTCGGCGTTTGCCCTTGCCCGCGTTTTGGGCAGGCAGCTGCTCAAAGTTGTCCCTACGCCTATGGCGCTCTCTAAGATCAAGGAGCAGCAGACACAGATCGTTAAGGTCGAGGGCAAGGACGGCAAAATGGCTCCGCAGCGCGCTCAGCACAACGAGATGTCCAACCGCAAGATTGCCGAGGAGATTGCGATCATCCAGGCTTGGATCGAGCAGAACCGAGGTGCCGATACGCCGGTTGCCTCGCGCCGCCAGCGTGCCTACCAGATCTTTAACGACGAGAAGGCCTTTGACGGTAAGCACGGTGAGCGCCTGATTAAGCGCATGGCCGAAAAGGGCATCAGCATGCAAGTGATTAAGGTTGCCCCCAACCGCCCCGTGCATTTTATGGGTTTCTTTACGCTGGGCGCCGACAAGCCGTTCATTATGGTCGAGAACTTGGACACCTATGACGAGATCGTCAAGCTCCTGCGCGGCCGCAAGCACGCCAAGCTCTTTGGCATCAAGGTGGGCGGCGTGATTTTTGGCGGCGGGTGCAAGGCGAGTGTCTCTCACGCGCTGGATGATTATCTGGCCGAGATCGGCTACCGCTTTAACTACGTCTACTACGTAGGCGATATCGATCGCGAGGGCGCGCGCATCGTCGAGCAGACTCGCAATGCCAATGTGGTTGAGATTCGCCTGCATGCCGGCATGTACCGCGCCATGCTCGCCGAGCATAAGCGTCGCGTGAAGGCCGGTGGCGAGTGCGAGCCCGCGGCTGCCAACCAGGGCGTGCCGCAGAACCTGGCGGCCACGATCAAAGACCTGCCCATGGTTACGCGCGTGCAGTTCCGCAACGTGCTGCGCGAAGGCGGGCGCATTCCGCAGGAGATCCTGATGACCGCAGACTATCGGGATGGCGACTCGGGAAGCTTCGACCGCATGCTGAACAATTAGTTCCGCCGGCCCCGGGAGAGCGGGGACACCGACTTAGGTTTCCTGCTCTACAGTCCTGCTCACGACGGAGGCCACATTAAGCGGCCTCCTGTTCGTGCGGAACTCGCGATAAACCTAAGTCGGTGTCCCCGCTCTCCCGGGGCCGGCGGCTACTTGGTTGTCGCAGACGGCTCGCTTTTCGGAACTGGGCTGATATTTTCTAGATGTAAGGCGCTCTTGGTTCTAATGGGCTTGGGGCGCCTGTATTTTGAGGGTGGATTTTTGGGACATGCCTGAAAATCTACCTTTTGCAACTTCTCGTTCTGTAGGAGAAGCTGTGACCGGCACTTTGGGAGCGTCCCTAAGTGCCGGTTTGGCTGGAAAGTCGAGATGCGGGGAGCCCGTTGCTGGTATGGGACGGAGGGATTCCGCGTCCGCCTTTTCGGCGGCCGCGTCCCGCTGCGTCGCTTCGCTCCTTGCGTGCTGCGCTGGAAAACGCTTCGCGTTTCCTCAGCTCCGCACCCTTGCGGGTTCGAATCCCTCCGTTTGCTCACAAGAAAGCGCCCTGGGCTGATGAAAGCTCAGGGCGCTCAGTTACCTTGGCTGGGACGGAGGGATTCGAACCCCCAACAGCCGGCACCAAAAACCGGAGTTCTACCGTTGAACTACGTCCCAATGTGTGGTGTTGCCCAAAAGCAACTCGTCTAGTTTACCTAATCTGCGAGGGCATCGCAAACGCCATCGAGCAGGCGTACGGCGAGCGTCTGCGCGTCGCTGGCCGTGAAGGTGCCGTTGTAGCGCGTCATGCCCGTGAGCTCAATGCGAATGCGAGCCGGCTTCTGCTGCGCGGCGACATTGGCGGTGCGGATGCGCTGGGCCAGGTTGTGGCACTCGGCGAGGGCAATCGTGGCGCGCGGTGCGGCGTCGGCGGGCAGCTCGTCGCTTGCGATTTCGAGCACCAGGTCAACGTCGGTTGGGACCTCGGAGTCGCAGAGCATCATGCCGCTGTTGTCGGTCGTTGCCGTGGCGATATTCCACATGCGCGACGCAACGCTGCGTGCGATGGGGTCCTCGCCGATAACGGCAATCTGAAAGCGCTCAAGCACATTGGCGGCACGGGCAAAACCGATACGCGACTCGGCCTCGGTGACCGAGGGCTTACCCTCCCACACATGGTGCAGGCGGTTGATGTAGGCGTAGGTGTCCTGGAAGGCCATGCCGTCGGCAAACAGACCGACATTTTCCTGGAACTGCTGCAGGGCGGCCTCGGTATGCGGGCCAAAGTAGCCGTCGTCCTCGCCGCAGGCAAAGCCCAAAACGTTCAGAGCGCGCTGCAGGGCCTGCACATCGGCGCCATGGAAATTGGGCATGCGCAGATAGAGGGTGCGGTCGCCCAGCTTATACGAGGCGTCTACCAGGGCGCTCCAGCAGGGGATATCGACGGCGCTGCCGGCGGCGAGGCCGCTATCGAGCCTAAAGGTGCCAACAGCCTGCTCGGTGGTGGTGCCAAAGCGCTTGTCGGCGACCTCGGCGTCGTCGATTGTATAGCCGAGCTGCAGAAGGCGGGACTGGACGTCCTCGACGGCTGCTCCCTGCATGCCCGTAGTAATAGGTTCCATGAACGAACCCCTTTCGGCGTACCATTCGTACTATTTGAGCGTGTGTCGGATAGACAACGCAAAGGGATGCATAAACATGCACTCAACAGTGTAGCAAGTTGTACCCAAATACGCTGCTGACAGGTTTTATAACCCCCGCTAGTTAAGGCGCTCCACAAAGAAATCTGCCATGGAGAGGAATAGCTCGCGTGCATGCGGGTCGAGCTCGACGCCTTCGATGGCGGCCTTGGCCTTAGCGGTCAGGTCCAGCGCGTAGGTGTGGGCGTAATCGATGGAGCCGGTCTCCTGGAAGATCTCCACGGCGCGTGCGAGCTGCGCGGGATCATCGGTGCCCGAGGAAAGAATCGCCTCGACCTCGTTGTGGTGGCGCTCATCAGAGAGGGCGTGTACGGCGACGAGCGTACGCTTGCCCTCGGTGATGTCGGTACGGAAGTCCTTATTGGCGGTTTCCTTGGTGCCAACAAGGTTGAGCAGGTCGTCCTGGATTTGGAAGGCAAGACCGGTGTGCAGGCCAAAGGTGCGCAGCGCCTCGATTTGCTCATCGCTGCCGCCGCCAATAATGGCTCCGGCGGCAAGTGGCGTCGCTCCGCTGTAAAACGCGGTCTTGTGCGTCGCCATGTCCAGGTAGTCATCAACCGAGATATCAAAGCGCTCATCACGGACCCAACCCAGGTCGAGCGCTTGGCCCTCGATGGTGCGGACGATCATCTCGGTAAGCTCGTGGAGCACGCGCACCTTCACGTCGGACTCCAGCGTGGGGTCGTCGAGAACCGTCTTGGTGACCATGGTGAGCGCTAGGTCGCCACAATTGATGGCAAGGCCCGTGCCCTCGGTAAGGTGCATGCAGGGCTTGCCTCGACGAAGCTGTCCGTTGTCGGCGATGTCGTCGTGGATCAGCGCGCCCGACTGGAAATGCTCGATGGCTGCCGCGGCGCTGCGGGCGCTCTCAAAGCTACCGCCCACTGCGGTTGCGGCGAGCATGCAGATAAGCGGGCGGTGGCGCTTGCCGGCGTTTGCCGTAAATGTCGAGAGCGGGGTATACAGGTAGCGCTCGATATCGGCGGAAGTCGCCTGTCCGTCAAAGAACGTGGCCAGATAGTCGTTAATCTGGTCAAAGTGCTGGGCTAAAAAGCTGGTAAACGGACTAAACACGGGCTCTCGCATTCTTTCTGAGGTTGCATCGTTGCATTATGCAGACAACATATTGCCACATTGGGGCGTCGAGCGCGGCGGTTGAAGACGATTGGGCCATGTGGCCGCGCATGTGGTAGGGGCTCGGCTAGATAAGCCCAAAGTGTTCGAGCGCGGTGACGACGCCGTCGTGGTCGATGCTGTCGGTTACATAGTTGGCCTTTTCCTTGAGGAAGTCCGGCGCGTTGCCCATGGCGATGCCAACGTCGACCGTCTCCATAAGGGCGATGTCATTGCTCGCGTCGCCAATACCATACACGGTGCCGTGGTCTGGCCCCAAGGCGTCAAGCACGGCCTCGATTCCGGCTCGTTTGGTGCACTCGCGAGGCGAGATTTCTGTGACCTCAAGCTCGAGCTCATTAAAGCAGAGCAGGGGTCCAAGCTCTTTATCCTGAGCGATGCGGTTGGCGAGTGGTGTGGACATAAGGATCTTATAGGCGTTGTAGTGCTTAAGTTGCGTGACGGCATCGCCAGAGGTGCGTGCGTATCCGGGCGCCTCGGGCGCGTCCGCACTCATGCGCACGACTCGATTAAGGCCTTCAAAGCGAATCTCTTCACCCGATTGCTCGAGATAGGGGGCGAGGCGTTGTAGCAGACCGGGGCTTATGGCTGCATTGCGCACGATGCGCCCCTCGAGTTCGGCGTAACCGCCCGCGAGACAGACGACGCCCGCCCACGGCAGGTCGAGCAGCTTGGGATGGATGCAGCTGAGGGCGCGCCCCGTGCAGATAAAAGCCTTGTTGCCGTTGGCGACAAACGCGCGAATTGCCTGCGCAACCGTTTCATTAGGATAGGGGGAAAGGTCTCGCTCGCCCTCGGGAAGCTCTTGGACAAGTTTGGGATCTTGCCAGGCGAGCGTACCGTCGATGTCAAAGAAGCAGATATCTCCATGATTTTTGGCGGCGTCGACAGCATGAGAAGGCGAGATGGCGGGCGCAAAACCTGGTTCGAGCCCCATAACCTGATCAAAGTGCTCTTTGACACGGGGAACCGAGACGCCGATGATCACCTGGGCTGTCTTGCCGGTGACGATGAGGCCCTTGGCGCCCACTGCGACAAAGGCCGCGTTGTCCGCCACGACAGAAGGGTCTACGACTTCGACGCGCAGCCGCGTGGCGCAGTTGGTTGCGCCCACGATATTGCCAACGCCACCTAAAAGCTGAATTACCCGCTCAGCGAGGACGTGATCTTGATCGGATTGAATACTGACCTCGCCATTGGGAGATTGCTCTTTGACAAAGCCGCTTCCCGTTAAACGATCGATTGCCGCGCGATTGGAGGCATGATCCTCGCGGCCCGGCGTCTTAAGGTCATAGACCAAGATGAGTGCTCGAAAACTAACAAAAAAGATGAGGCTAAAGGCAAGACCGATACCGAGCGCCAAAAGGTAGGAGCTGGCATGCATTCGCATGAGTGGGATGAAGTTGAAGGCCGTCATTTCCATGAGACCGCCCGAGAAGATGCCGACGATGCCAAAGAAGTTCATGGTCATGGCAAGGCAGGAGGATAGGACGGCGTAGAGCAAAAAGAGTCCAGGATAGGTGAACATAAAGAGAAACTCGAGCGGCTCGGTGACACCGCAGACCACCGAGGCGACGATGGCGGGCAAAAGGATGACCTTAAGGCCGGCGCGGCGTTCGGGTTTGGCGGTGAAATAGAATGCTGCCGCGATGGCGGGAAGGCCAAAGAGCTTGCCCCAGCCGGTGGCGGTAAAACCTGCCCAGGGCGCAAGTTCATTTAAAGGGCGCGTGCTATGGGAGAGAATGGGGAGCAGGTTGGTCCACGTGGCGTAAATACCGTCGTGAATGACCAGATTGTCGTAATAGATGGGCATATAGAGCAGGTGGTGCAGCCCCATGGGCTCGAGTGCTCGCTCCAAAAACACAAAGATGCCCACGCCGAAGGGGCCGACGCCCGCAAGTGCGTGGCGCAGCGTTTCGGTTACAGCGTATGCGAAGGGCACGATGGCGGCCGAGATGGCGGCAAGGGCAAACACGGCAAAAAAGCTGATGAGGTAGACCAGCGAGGAACCCGAGAAGGTGCCGAGCCAATCGGGAACCTTGGCATCGTAGAAGCGGTCATGGATGGCGACGACGGTTGCCGATACCGCCAGCGGGCCGATAATGCCGGTGTCGAGCGTCTTGATGCCGTCGATGACGGTGATACCGCTGGCGGGGGTCAAAGATGATGGGTACTTAAGCCCAAGGTTGTCTCCGCTCAGCTTAATGATCTCGCTCAAAAAGAAGCAATAGGCAAAATAGGCCACAAGCGCCTCGAGGCAGCAGCGTGCCGGTTGCTTTTGGGCAAGACCGATAGGCAACGCTACGGCAAAAAGGAGCGGGAGACGTTTAAAGACCGTCCACGAGCCGCGCTGGATGATGGTCCAGAAAACGTACCAAGGGGTTCCGTATACGGCGAGGTCACCGACGATGTCTACGGTCGTGGCGAGGGCGGAGATGCCGACCATGAGGCCTGATATAGAAAACAGCATGGCGGGCGCGAACATGGCTCCGCCAAAACGTTGGATTTTCTGCAGCATAATATGCCTTCCGGATGCAACATGCTGTGCGAGCAAGAACGTTTAAACAATGAACTCATTGTAGAGGACTGGCTGCTTGCCGCATTGACGGTTTTGATTCGAATCGATTGGAGCATCACGGGCGCCGTTGACAGTTAATAATCGGTGCTTTGCCGATAGACGGTTTAAACAACCCAAAGAAATGCTATCGTGCCTAGCCATACATATTAATTAGAGGTGAAACAATGCCAAAAGCGATATACGAAGGAATCTACCGAGAAATACGCTCGCGCATCATTAATGGGACCTATGCGTTTCAGGAGATGCTGCCAACCGAAGCTGAGTTGACCGCGGAGTTCGGATGTACTCGCAATACTGTCCGTCGCGCCTTGGGTATGCTGGCCGACGGGATGTTTGTGCAGCCCATACACGGCAAGGGCGTGCGCGTTATTTGGCTTAAGGGCGAAACCGACATGTTGGGCGCACTCGAAGAGGTTGAGTCGTTTGGCGAGTTCGCAAAACGCAACAATGCCGTCGCATCGACCGAGGTCAAGTCTTTTGAACATTTGATTTGCACGGAGCAACTTTCTCGTCGCCTGGGCTTTAAGGTGGGCGAGGAGCTGATTCGTGTAGTGCGTGTCCGAAGCCTCAACGGCAGTGCTCGCCAGGTGGACCACGGCTACTTTTTGGAGTCGATCGCCAAGGGCCTGACGCCCGAGGTCGCCGAGAAGTCTATCTACGACTATCTGGAGCACAAGCGCGGCATCAAAGTGATGGCGAGCCGCCGTACGGTGAGTGTCGAGCTCGCCAACGATGAGGACTGCAGCTACTTGGACCTTGGCAAATACAACTGTGTCGCCGTCATGGAGAGCCAGTCGTACACCTCGGACGGCATCTTGTTCGAGGTCACGCATGCCCGCACGCATCCCGAGATCTTCCACTACCGCGTCAACTCCAAGCGATAGCCGGCTAGCTCGCAGCCTGACGAGACTCATGCCCTCAAAGCGAAAACGCCCGGTCAAACCGACAATGCATCGGCTTGACCGGGCGTTTTCGCTGCATTCGATAATAAATAATTGTTTATACAAAACTTGTCAAGTATCAAGTCGAAATTACCGTTCACCGAAGTTTTTCTACCGCTCTAGTAATACTTGTTCAAACAACTAGCCAAATAGCGTATTGTACAAATCAGCAAAAGGGGCAAAGTCCCCGAGCCAATCTCCGAAGGCGGCGGCAAAGGGTGCCGCCACGGTGTGAAAGGGTGGATTGTAATGAAGAACGAAATGAGCAGAAGGCAGTTCCTGGGCTTTGCTGGTTCCGCGGCTGCGGTTCTTGGTCTGGGCCTCGTGGGCTGCGGTGGTTCTGCCGGCTCTGGCTCCTCTGCTTCTGGTGACGCTGCCGAGGTCTACTTCCTCCAGTTCAAGCCCGAGGTCGACAAGGAGTGGAAGGAGATCGCCAAGGCGTACAAGAAGGAGAAGGGCGTCGAGGTCAAGATCGTGACCGCCGCCTCCAACACCTACGAGGAGAAGCTCAAGTCCGAGATGTCCAAGAGCTCCGCTCCGACGCTGTTCCAGGTCAACGGCCCCACCGGTCTTAAGAACTGGAAGGATTACTGCGCCGATCTGTCCGACACCAAGCTCCGCGGCGAGCTCATCGACGACTCCCTGGCTCTGCAGTCCGACGGCAAGGATCTGGGTATCGACTGGGTTCAGGAGAGCTACGGCATCATCTACAACAAGGAGCTCCTCGAGAAGGCTGGCTACAAGGCCGAGGACATCAACTCCTTCGACAAGCTGAAGGCTTGCGCCGATGACATCCAGGCCCGCAAGGACGAGCTCGGCGTTGACGGTGCCTTCACTTCCGCCGGCATGGATGACTCCTCCAGCTGGCGCTACACCACCCACCTCGCCAACCTCCCGCTCTACTACGAGTTCGAGAAGGAGCACAACCAGGAGGACGACGAGATCAAGGGCGAGTATCTCGACAACTTTAAGCAGATCTTCGACCTGTACATCACCGACTCCACCTGCGATCCTTCGCAGCTCGCCTCCAAGACCGGTGACGACGCCACTAACGAGTTCGCAACCGGCAAGGCCGTCTTCTACCAGAACGGCTCTTGGGCCTACGCCGACCTCACCAAGGCCGGTATGACCGACGACCAGCTCGGCATGCTGCCGATCTACATCGGCGTCGACGGCGAGGAGAACCAGGGCCTGTGCTCCGGCGGCGAGAACTACTGGTGCGTCAGCTCCCAGGCTTCCGAGGATGCCCAGAAGGCCACCGAGGACTTCATGTATTGGTGCGTCACTTCTGACACCGCCACCAGCATCATCGCTGACAAGATGGGTCTGACCGCCCCGTTCAAGAGCGCTAAGGAGACCACCAACGTCTTCTCGCAGCAGGCCGTTGCTATGGCCAAGGATGGCAAGAAGACCGTTGCTTGGGACTTCGTTTACATCCCCTCTGAGGAGTGGAAGAAGAACCTCAAGCAGGCTCTCATCGCTTATGCTGCCGACAACACCAAGTGGGACGGCGTCAAGAATGCCTTCGTCGATGGCTGGAAGACCGAGAAGGCTGCTTCCGAGTAAGCAGTTGCTGCCCAAGCTATCTGATTAGCGACAGGGGGCGGGCAGACGTAGGTTTGCCCGCCCCCTGCATATTGAAAGGACCCTTCTATGGGCAAAGCACTCAAGCGCTGGTGGCCGCTCTTTATGCTGCCCACGTGCCTGGCGTTTATGATCGGGTTCGTGATTCCCTTTATCCAGGGTTTCTATCTCTCGTTCTGCCAGTTTATTACCATCAATAACGCGCACTTTGTCGGTATCGAGAACTACGTGCGCGCACTGACCGACCCGCAGTTCTCCACGTCGTTCTTCTTTACCGTGGCGTTTGCCTTCCTGTCGACGGTGCTCATCAACGTGATCGCGCTGGCCATTGCGCAGGCGCTCACCCGCAAGGCGCTCAAGGGCACCAACATCTTCCGTACGATTTTCTTTATGCCTAACCTGATCGGCGGCATTGTGCTGGGTTACATTTGGCAGATTCTGATCAACTGCCTGCTCTCCAACGTGGGTGCCCAGCTTATCGCCCTCAACTCCGCCGCTGGCTTCTGGGGCCTTATCATCCTGACCCTGTGGCAACAGGTCGGCTACATGATGATCATCTACATCGCCGGTCTGCAGTCCATCCCGTCTGACTACATCGAGGCCGCCAAGGTCGATGGCGCTACGGCATGGCAGACGTTTTGGAAGGTTAAGATCCCCAACCTGATGCCGACCATCACCATCTGCCTGTTCCTGTCCATCACCAACGGCTTTAAGCTGTTCGACCAGAACCTCGCCCTTACCGGTGGCGCCCCGGCGCACTCCACCGAGATGCTCGCCCTGAACATCTACAACACGTTCTATTCGCGTGCTGGCATCGCATGGCAGGGCATCGGTCAGGCCAAGGCAGTTATCTTCTGCATCCTGGTTGTCGCTATTTCTATGATCCAGCTTAAGGCCACGAGGTCCAAGGAGGTGCAGCAGTAATGAAACGCGATAAGGCTATCAACCGCGCGCTCTCGATCTTCTTTACGATCCTGTCGCTCGCATGGATCTACCCCGTGTTCATGATTGCGCTCAATTCCTTTAAGAAAGCGACCGCAATCAGCACCACCACGGCGTTCGATCTGCTCACGCCCGAGACGTTTAACGGCCTTGCAAACTACGTGCACGCCCTGAACGAGCAGGGCTTTGCCTCGGCATTTATGTATTCGCTCATCATCACGGTCACGTCGGTCGTGCTGATCTTGGTGTGCTGCTCCATGTGCGCTTGGTACGTGGTGCGCGTCAACAGCAAGATCTCGAACTTCTTCTATTACCTGTTCGTCTTCTCGATGGTCGTGCCCTTCCAGATGCTCATGTTCACGCTGTCCAACCTCGCGGACCGCATCGGCTTTAACACGCCGTTTAACATCTGCTTCATCTATCTGGGCTTTGGTGCGGGCCTGGCGGTCTTTATGTTCGCCGGCTTTGTCAAGAACATCCCGCTCGAGATTGAGGAAGCGGCCATGATCGACGGCTGCAACCCGGTCCAGGTGTTCTTTAAGATCGTTCTTCCCATCATGAAGCCCACCTATCTTTCGGTCGGCATCCTCGAGACCATGTGGGTCTGGAACGACTACCTGCTGCCCTACCTTACGCTCGACTCCACCAAGTACAAGACCATTCCTATCTTGATCCAGTACTTCCGTGGCGGCTATGGCCATGTCGAGCTTGGCCCCATGATGGCCTGCATCATGATGGTCGTCGTCCCCATCGTCATCATGTACATCTTCTGCCAGAAGTACATCATCGACGGTGTGGTGGCAGGTGCCGTCAAGGGCTGATGCCGTAACTGTTTTGCAAGTTTTGGCGGCGCCCCTCATCGCGGCGCCGCGTATCGAAAGGTAAAGACATGGCCGAGATCGTTCTCAAACATGTTCAGAAGGTGTATCCCAACAACGAGTCAAAAAAGAAGGGCTTCTTTGGCAAAAAGAAGAAGACCGAGGGGAAGAAGCACAACCTCAAGGTTACCGAGGACGGTGTGCTCGCTGTAGAGGACTTTAACCTCACTGTTCACGACCAGGAGTTCATCGTCCTCGTTGGCCCCTCTGGCTGCGGTAAGTCCACGACGATGCGCATGGTCGCCGGCCTGGAGGACATCACCTCGGGTGACGTGCTCATCGACGGCAAGCGCGTCAACGACGTCGCTCCCAAGGACCGCGACATCGCCATGGTGTTCCAGAGCTACGCTCTGTACCCCAACATGACGGTGTACGAGAACATGGCGTTTACGCTTGAGCTCAAGAAAGTCCCCAAGGACGAGATCGACCGCAAGGTCCGCTCCGCTGCCGAGATCCTGGGTATTACCGAGTACCTCGACCGTAAGCCCAAGGCGCTTTCGGGCGGTCAGCGTCAGCGCGTCGCCATCGGCCGCGCCATCGTGCGTGACCCCAAGGTCTTCCTGATGGACGAGCCGCTGTCCAACCTGGACGCCAAGCTGCGTAACCAGATGCGTGCCGAGCTCATTAAGCTGCGCCACGAGATCAAGGGTACGTTCATCTACGTTACCCACGACCAGACCGAGGCCATGACCCTCGGCGACCGCATCGTGGTCATGAAGGACGGCGTCGTCCAGCAGACCGCCACGCCGCAAGAGGTCTTCAACCACCCCGCGAACATTTTCGTCGCCGGCTTCATCGGCGTGCCGCAGATGAACTTCTTCGATGCCCAGCTGGTGCGCTCGGGCAACGGCTTCACCGTCAAGACCGAGGATATGAACGTGGCGCTCGCCCCCGAGACCTGCGCTCAGCTTGCTCTCAACTGGGACGGCGGCGATGTGAAGGAGATTACGGCCGGCGTGCGTCCCGAGCAGATCCTGCTTGCCGACAAGGGCGAGGAGGGCGCGCTCCAGGGTACCGTCGAGGTGACCGAGCTCATGGGCTCGACCGAGCATGTCCACGTGACCGCTCCCGACGGCCAGTTTGTCCTGATTATCCCCGTCGTCGACCTCGAGGCCAAGGGCGCGCTCAAGGCGGGCGACCCCATCTGGTTCAAGTTCGAGAAGAACGCGACCCACCTCTTCGATAAGGTCTCTGGCAAGAACCTTATCTAGGCCCGGTGCATCCAGACCCTCCCTTTGGGCGACTGCGGTATTGCCATCCTTTTGCCGCGGTCACATATAAGGCTTCCCTCCCGTCCACTGGGCGAGAGGGGAGCCTTTCTTTGTGTTGGGGCTGTCTGGCCGGTCGTTTGTCTCGATCTGTAACAGGTGGGGCCGATTTCGGACGTTAGATGTTACAGATTGAGATATTGCTGCGGGACGATTCCGTTTGTCTCGATCTGTAACAGGAAGAAGCAATTTTAGGTGCCAGATGTTACAGATTGAGATGAACTCAGATGGACGGTTTTGATTGTCTCGTTCTGTAACGGGCGGTGCCAATTCTGCTGGCTAGTTGTTACAGATCGAGATTGTTTGGCAGAGTCGGGTCACAGGGTAACGTGCGGGCACAAAAAACGGAGCCGTGTTGCCACGACTCCGTTTCTCAAGAGGATGGGTAAGGGGAATGAGCTAGCTCAGGTGCCAGATCTCGTCGTTGTACTGGGAGATCGTACGGTCGGACGAGAAGGTGCCGGCGTTGGCGATATTGATGAGCGCCTTGCGCATCCAAGCGTCCTGGTCCTCGTAGTCGGCCAGCACGCGCTCCTTGGTCTGGATGTACTCCTCAATGTCGAGCAGGGCCATAAACCAGTCCTTGCCCTTGATGTCGTCGTGCAGACGCTGCAGGCGCTCCGCGTTGCCGGTCGCCATAAAGGCGGGGTTGGTGATGAAGTCCACCAGCAGTTTGGTGCCGGGCTTGCGGTAGAGCACGCCGGCATCGTAGGTGCCGTCGGCGTAGAGCTGCTCGACCTGCTTGGACGAGGCGCCAAAGGTGTAGATGTTCTCGTCGCCCACGAGCTCGGCAATCTCCACGTTGGCACCGTCGAGCGTGCACAGGGTTAGGGCGCCGTTGAGCATGAACTTCATGTTGGAGGTGCCGCTTGCCTCCTTGGAGGCCAGGCTGATCTGCTCGGAGATGTCAGCGGCGGGGATCACGCGCTCGGCGGCGGTGACGTTATAGTTCTCGATCATGACAACCTGCAGGTAGGGAGCCACGTCGGGGTCGTTTGCAATCCACTGCGACAGCGTCAGGATCAGGTGAATGATGTCCTGGGCGATGGTGTAGGCAGGTGCCGCCTTGCCGCCAAAGATGATGGTGACGGGGTGAGCGGGCTTGTTGCCGTTCTTGATGTCGAGATACTTCCAGATGATGTAGAGCGCGAGCATCTGCTGGCGCTTGTACTCGTGGATGCGCTTGACCTGAACATCGATGATGGCGTTGGGGGGAATGGTCACGCCCTGCTCGAGCGCCATGAACTGGCGCATGATGCTCTTGGCCTCGACTTTGGTGGCAGCCAGGCGCTCAAGAACGTCCTTGTCGTCGGCGAATTCGGCGAGCTTGCTCAGATCGCCGGTGCTGCGCCAATCGGTGCCGATCACATCGTCGAGCAGGCTGGCGAGCGCGGGGTTGGCACCATGGATCCAGCGGCGGAAGGTGATGCCGTTGGTCTTGTTGGAGAACTTCTCGGGATAGATCTCGTAGAACGGATGAAGCTCGGTGTCCTCAAGTATCTTGGTGTGGAGGGCGGCTACGCCGTTGATGGAGAAGCCAAAGTGGATGTCCATGTGGGCCATGTGAACGGTGTTGTATTCGTCGATGATGGCGACGCGCGGGTCATCGTGCTCGGCCTTCGCAATCTCATCGAGCTTGACGATAATGTCGGCGATGGCAGGGGAGACCTTCTGCAGGCTGGCGAGCGGCCACTTCTCGAGGGCCTCGGCAAGAATCGTGTGGTTAGTGTAGGCGACCATGGAGCGTACGATGGTCACGGCCTCGTCAAACTCGATGCCATGCTCGGTGGTGAGTAGGCGGATGAGCTCGGGAATGACCATGGTGGGATGCGTATCGTTGATCTGGACCACGGCGTAGTCGGCTAGATCGTGCAGGTTGCTGCCGCGCTCGACAGCCTCGTCGATCAGGAGCTGGGCGGCGTTGCTCACCATGAAGTATTCCTGGTAGATGCGAAGTAGGCGGCCCTGCTCGTCGGAATCGTCGGGGTAGAGGAACAGGGTGAGGTTCTTGGCGATCTCGGTCTTATCGAAGTCGATGGAGCTGCCGGGGACCAGGCCATCGTCGACACTTGCCAGGTCAAACAGGCGCAGGCGGTTCTTGGTGGGCTGGCCGTAACCAGGCACATCGATGTTGACGAGCTTGGAGGTAACGGCAAAATCGCCAAACTCAACGGTGTAGGAGCGGTCGTCATCGACCAGGATGTCCTGCTCGCCAAGCCACTCATCGGGGACGGCCTTCTGCTGCTTGTCGACAAAGCGCTGGCGGAACAGGCCGTAATGGTAGTTGAGGCCCACGCCGTCGCCGGTCAAGCCCAGCGTGGCGATGGAATCCAGGAAGCATGCGGCCAGACGGCCCAAGCCACCGTTGCCGAGCGACGGCTCAACCTCAAACTCTTCGATTTTGTTGAGGTCGTGGCCTGCGGCGGTGAGCTGGTCCTTAACCTCGTCGTAGATGCCGAGGTCGATCATGTTGTTGATGAGCAGCTTGCCAATCAAAAACTCGGCAGAGATGTAGTAGAGCTTTTTCTTGCCATTGTTGAGCGGGCAGGCGGAAGAGCGCTCCTGCACGAGCTTGACCAGCAGCTTGTAAATGCGACGGTCGTCGAGCTGCTCGAGCGAGGCGCCAAAAGACTGCTCGGCGAGTTCCATGAGGTTTATTTGGGGCATGTTTCCTCCTGTGATGGGTTGTTTCATGTCTGCAATTCATAAGAAGCCCGCGCGAGGGGATTGGGGTGGCCTCGCGCGGGAAAAGCAAGCGCGTCCGCACGGTGGGGAGGGGTCGGGCGCGGTAGCTCCTATTGAGGAAGCTCGATTTCAGCTTCCGACGGGATGCGGAAGTAGGTTTCGGTCCAGTCGGTGAGTTTGTGCTCGAGCTCGCGGGTGATGGCGCCGTCGAGCATGCGCCAAGTCCAGTTGCCGCCCAGCGTGGCAGGGGTGTTGATGCGCGCCTCATTGCCCAAGTTGAGCAGGTCCTGCATGGTGTAGATGCACGTGTCGCTTACGCTGGCGGCGATGGTGCGATTGAGTGCATCTGCCATGGGTTCGCCGGCCTGCTGATGGGCGTACAGGGCTGCCTGCTCGCGCTGACGCGGGGTGGCCGTTCCCTCAAACCAACCACGTGCCGTTTCGTTGTCGTGGGTGCCCACGTAGGCGACGGTGTTGGCAATGTAGTTGTGCGGCAGGTAGTACGAGTTGGTGCCCTCAAAGGCAAACTGCAGGATCTTCATGCCAGGGAAGCCCGAGTTGTCGCGCATGTCGATGACACCGGGAGTGAGGAAGCCCAAGTCCTCGGCGATGATGGGCAGCGTGCCGAGCTTTTCCTCGAGCGCTTTGAAGAGCTTGAGGCCGGGACCCTGCGTCCACGAACCGTGGGACGAATCGGGCGAGGAGAACGGCACCTCCCAATAGGCCTCGAAGCCGCGGAAGTGATCCAGGCGGATGACGTCGTACATGTCGAGGGCAGCGCGAATGCGGCCCTCCCACCAGGAGAAGCCGTCGGACTCCATGGCGTCCCAGTCGTAGATGGGGTTGCCCCAGTACTGGCCGGTGGCCGAGAACTGGTCGGGCGGCGTGCCGGCGACGCTCACGGGATTGCCGGCGGCGTCGATCTTAAAGAGCTCAGGTGTCGCCCACATCTCGACGGAGTCGCGCGAGACATAAATGGGCAGGTCGCCGATGATGAGAATGTCGCGCTCGTTGGCATAGGCCTTGAGGCGGCTCCACTGGCGATTGAAGAAGTACTGCGTCATCTGGTGGTAGAGCATGCGCGCCGGATGGTCGGCGCAGACCTTGGCGGAAGACTCGCCGCGGGTGCGGAGCTCCGCGGGCCACTCCCAAAACGCCTTGAGACCGCACTCCTCTTTGACGGTCATGAACTCACAGTAGGGGATGAGCCAGTCCTCGTTGGCCTGGATAAAGTCATCGAAATCTGCCGGCTTATCGGCGGCAAAGCGCTCGGCGGCGCGGTCGAGAATCTGACGGCGGCCGCCAAAGATAGCACCGTAGTCGACATTGCTGGGGTCGGATCCCAGATACACGCCATCGATATCGCGCTGCTCAAGATACCCTGCCTCGATAAGTTCGGCAAAGTCGATGAAGTTGGGGTTGCCCGCGCGGGCCGAGAACGACTGATAGGGCGAATCGCCATAGCTGGTCGTCGTAAGGGGCAGAATCTGCCAGTAATGTTGTTTGCACGAGGCGAGAAAATCGACGAAGTCGTAGGCATTCCAGCCAAAGCCGCCGATTCCGTATGGTCCGGGCAGAGATGAGACGGGCATGAGGACGCCGCTTGCACGCTCCATGAATGCGCTCACCAACCTTCTTGTTGTGGGGTCGGCCTGCCAATGGGTGTGCAGTCCGCCTCCGGTGTTCTGATTCGATATGCCTATTGTAAAACATGTTGTTTAAACATGTATAGGCAAGATAAAAAAGTTGGTCGATTTTCGGCGAATGGCTATATGCCATGAAAAAAGCCCCGACCTCACAACGTGAAATCGGGGCAAGAGCGGTATGTAGGTTTTTGCTACTCGGCGTCGGCGAAGCCGTTGGGGTTGTGGCTCTGCCAGTTCCAGCTGTCGCGGCACATATCCGCGATGTCGTATTGGGCCTTCCAACCCATCATGCGCTCGGCCTTGGAGGCATCGCACCAGTTGGCGGCGATGTCACCGGCACGGCGCTCGCGGATCACATAGGGCAGTTCCTTGCCGCAGGCCTTGGAGAAGGCGGCGACGACCTCGAGTACCGAGGTGCCGGTGCCGGTGCCCAGGTTAAAGATCTCGACGCCGGTCTTGCCGTTCATCCAGTTAAGGGCGGCAACGTGACCAGAGGCCAGATCGCACACGTGGATGTAGTCGCGCACGCCGGTGCCGTCGGGGGTGGGGTAGTCGTTGCCGAAGACCTGAACGGCCTCGAGCTTGCCCACGGCGACCTGGGCGACATAGGGCACCAGGTTGTTGGGGATGCCCTTGGGGTCCTCGCCGATCAGGCCCGACGGATGAGCGCCGATGGGGTTGAAGTAACGGAGCAGCACGACGTCCCACTCGGGGTCGGCGGTGTGGACGTCCATAAGGATCTGCTCGATCATCCACTTAGTCCAACCATAGGGGTTGGTCGCGGGCTTCTTAGGATCCTCCTCGGTGACGGGCGGGTTGTCCGGGTCGCCGTAGACGGTCGAGGAGCTCGAGAAGATGATGGACTTGCAGCCATGGTTGCGCATGACGTCGATGAGCACCAGGGTGTTCTCGATGTTGTTGTGGTAGTACTCAACGGGCTTGCTCACCGACTCGCCGACGGCCTTAAAGCCGGCAAAGTGGATGACGCGGTCAATCTGATGGGTATCGAAGATCTTGTTCATCGCATCGCGGTCGAGCACGTTGGCCTCGTAGAAGGTGAGGTTCTTGGCGGCCTCGTCGCCCACGATGGTCTTGACGCGGTCGACGGCGACGGCGCTGGAGTTGGAGAGATCATCGACGATGACGACCTGGTAGCCACCCTCGAGCAGCTGAACGACGGTGTGCGAGCCGATAAAGCCGGCGCCACCGGTAACGAGGACGCAGGTGTCTTTGGGGTCGAGTGCTTTGGACATGTAGTCTCCTATCGAATCAGGAACACTTCTTCAGGGGAGTATAGCGCAGACAGTTGTTCCAAAAACGTACGCGGCAGGAAAAGCAGAGGATTATGTTAACGTACTCATACAAGAGCTTGCGTACGCATAACCTGATCTTTGGCATTTGCTTACGAGCCGTCGACCTTGCAGTTTCCTGCCGTTCGTGGAAATCGTTGGGACGCGCCATATGTACGCTAATATGTATGAGTTGAGCGACATATAAATAAGCATGTAACGGAGTACATATGTCACCAAACAGCGATTCCATCCTTTCCCAGGAGCTCTCGCGCCGTACCGCCCTCAAGGCCCTGTTCGGCGCCGCTTCTGCGGCAGTTCTTTTTGGCTTGCCCACTCGCGCCCATGCGGCGGAGGCTTCCAAAGAAACCACCGATAAACTGAATGCCGCCCAGGCCCAGCTCGACGAGGTTCAGGCCCAGCTCGACAGCATCGCAAATGAATACGCGGCGCTGGCCAACAAGAACGCCCAGACCCTCAACGATATCGAGGGCGTACAGGGCCAGATTGACAGCACGCAGGCGCAGATTGACGAGAAGAAGGCCGAGCTCAAAAAGAAACGCGGCGATCTTTCCGATCGCGTGGCCGCCAGCTACAAGTCCGGCGGCACGAACATCCTGTCGCTGCTGCTGGCCTCAGGCTCGTTTGAGGAACTCGTCGCCAACGCGCATTACGTTGAGAAGATTAACAAGAGCGACCGCGATGCCATCGAGGATATCCAGACGATTCAGGCTGAGCTCGACGCACAGAAGACCGAGCTCGAAGCACAAAAGGCCGACTTGGAGAAGCTCAAGGACCAGCAGACGGCTCAGATGCAGGATATGCAGGCCAAGCAGCAAGAAGTCCAGACCGTGCTGAACGGTCTTTCCGACGACGTCAAGGAGCTCATGGCTCAGCGCGATTCCGAGATCCTCGCTGCCGCCCAGGCCGAGGAGGCTGCCAGGAAGGCCGCCGCCGCTGCCGCCGCCGCGAACAAGAACAATTCCTACTCGGGCGGTTCGAGCTCGGGTGGCGGATCGTATGCTCCCGGAACTCCGCAGCAGAATGCCGGATCGGGCAAGCAGCAGGCCGTCGTCAACGCGTGCTACTCCACGCCTTCCCCGGGTCAGAACTGGTGCGCAGCGTGGGTTACCAACGTCTTCCGCAACGCCGGCGTTGGCTACTTTGGCGGTAACGCGTGCGATATGTTTAACGCCTGGTGCTATAGCTCCGACCGCTCGGCGCTGCAGGTGGGCATGATCGTGGCCGACTCCTCGCATAGCGGTACCGGTGCACCGGGTCTGCTGTATGGCCACGTGGGCATCTATATCGGCGGTGGCATCGTTATGAGTAACGAGGGTCCCATTACGTCGAAGTCGCTCGATTCGTTTATTTCGTTCTATGGCACGGGCTCTGGCGTGCGCTGGGGCTGGCTTGGCGGCGTGGTGCTGTCGTAACGCAGGTTGGGCCGGCACAGTCCGAGAGGCATAAGGTTGCCTGCTCGGACAGTCTTGCTCGCACGGAGGGCACATTAAGTGCTCTCCGGCTCGTACGGAACTCGCGATCAACCTTATGCCTCTCGGACTGTGCCGGCCCTCTCGGGTTCAATGCGTTATGCACCGGATTGGTTATCTGAATTAAAGTAAGTAAAGGCCCCTTTCGGGGCCTTCTGTCGTATTTTCTCGCACCATTTAATGCGCGGTCGGCACTCCATCATATTTGGGGGGTTCCATTCCAATAAACTTCCCTCACGTAGCCCTCGGCCTTCTTCTTGCTCCAGCGGCCACTTGCAGCATTGAGGATCGGCACCGCTAAGAGGGCCCATCGCCGGACACCTTCCTCGAACATATATTTTTGAGCCAATTTTGGATCCGCCTTTATGAGCGGAGCTGGACAATAAAGTCGGTATTCCAGATTGGCGAAATTGACTCGAAAGAACCCGAGCACATCTTCCTCCATGTCATTTAATGTTGTCGTTAGGGAGACGAGCTCGGCGTATGCCTCGGGGGTTTCTATGATTGGCGTCATGGCGAAAGTAGTCGCGAAGACCCCTTGTTCCATAACGCGAACCTCCTCGATAAGCCTTACCCAGTCAGCTTTGATGTGGAGGGTGAAGTCGGCCGAACAGGTCGGCTCTTCTTCCAGACGATAGAAAGGGCTCTGTGCTTGTTGTCGTGCGAGCTCTAATGCGGCGTTCAACAGGGCGGTTATGTGGTCTCCTTTGGATGATTTCTTGCGTATGGGTAATGGCATGCTCTACTTGGATTGAGGCATTAGTAGCAGTGCGAGTAGTAGTCGAGGATTGGTACATGCTTTTCAATCAGATAGTTCCCAACGGCGTGCTCGATGTCATGCCGTGTATAGCCTTCGGGTATGTGCGGTAACGGAAAAACGATGACAAAGGGGAGCCAGCTCAGCCCTAACTTATGGACGATGATTCCTGCTGTGTTGTAGACCCACCCATTTGAGCCGCGTTTGCTATAATCGGCCGGATGGCTGGGAAGTTGCAAATTAATGTCGGCGGAAGTCGCGACCACGCCAACTGCATCGTTACTGGCGATCTTGATCCAAACGAGGTCGCGCGCGTCTTTGAGCTGGTACTTCGCCGCGATTGTTCTGTAATCGATATCTCTTATTCTGCTTGAAGGGATCTCCAACGGTTCGGTCTTGATGCCGACCCTTCCAAGAAACATAACGATCAAGTCGACTACCTTTTCGACGGGGGTCGGTTGCAACTGTGCTTGCTCTCTAGCCTTATCGAGCCTCGAATGGCTGCCGCCATGTACTGACTGTGCGTATTTTCGTCCATCTTTGTAGTAATACGCTCCTTCTAAATCGTAGAGATATCTCTGCAGCGTGTCAGGATTTATTATCTTCATTCCAATTCCTTTCTTTCGGAATAGATTCTTGATGTCCAGAACCAAAGTGATAATAACTCTAAATAGGTCTGATAACAAGAGTAAATTCTAAATGACGAAAATCGTCAGCCATTATAAAAGGGGAACGGGATGGATCCGTTCCCCTATGGTTGTTTTTGCGGCCTGTCAGTTCGTTATTTTTTTGATTGCCCGTCTAATCTCTCTTCCTCTTCGGTCGGAATGTATCCTCCAACGGTAAGGTAGCTTCCTCTCCTGAAAACTTGCTTCTTTGTCTTGCCGTATTTCTCCAGGAATGCATCGTCGCTCAGCGCGGTGCGTTCGTAGAGAAGCAGGGCAGGCTCCTCGCCCTTTTGCAGGCGCTTCATGTGGTCTATCAGATCTTTGCGGCTGTAATAGCTGGCGCGCCCCGTTAGCCTTGGCTCGCACTTCGCAAGAAACATCTGATTGTCTTTCACCTCACGCGAGAAAGCCCCCGTGGACATGCCCATAAGCGCCGTTGCCTCATTTCGCGTAAGCTCTTCGCGCGGATCGTTCTCAAGGCTCTCTATGGCCTTTTCGTAGTCGTTCCATGGCTGCAGCATTACTTGCTCTTTCCTGGTCAGTTTCGGTGAGTGCCCGTCGGATAAAGTATAGATGTCCTTCAATGAAAGACATTTTGTTTATTAAACTCGGTTTGATTAACATTGCTGATATTGAAACGTTGTTGGCGCATGTGCCGCAAACCTATAGTGCGCAAGTAGGACGTCAAGCGATTCAAAGTTGCTGTGTGCCCCTATTCGAGCCCTGGTCCGCTGTATTTGCCGGTTCTCTCGTTGTATCGCAATACCAGCACACGGCCGTTTTTCACCGCGCAGCCGTCGATATAGTAGTGGCTTGAGTCATCGTGGTAAATGCCCTGGTAGCCGGGGATGCCCGAAACGGATTCGGTGGTGATGTGTCCGGCAATAACATCCAAGTCGAAGTGCTGCCCTAAATAGTCGGGCATCATGGTGGTGAAGAATTCTTCCGGCGTACCTACTCGCCATAAATCACCCGCTTCTTCGTCGATACCGGCATGCACGAACACCTGCGTGGGCGTTTCGTAGTAGTAGGGAAGGGCGCGAATCCACGACAGCACGTCCGCATGTTCGGTTTTCATATGTGTAACGGTGAACCGATATGCGTCTTCGAAGTGCTTCAGTTTCAGCATGTGAAGAACCTTCTTGAAGGCATCGGCGTCAAGGAAGCTCTTTGCCGTCGCCAATTCGGTGTCGGCCAGAATCCACCCGCGAACGAAATCCGGGTCGGAAAGCATGTCGCAGTATTCCAGCAACATCTCCTCGTGGTTGCCGCGCAAGGCGACAACCTGCTCGGGATACGACTGCTGCAAAGCCATGATTTTTCGGAAAACGCCCAGGCTGTCGGGCCCTCGGTCGCAATAATCGCCCAGCAAGATGAGCTTGGAGTCCCCGTCGCTCAAATCCACCGTTTTCAATGCTTCGTTGAAAGCTTCCAGGCAACCGTGTATATCAGACATGGCGTAGATCATGATGGCCTCCGATGGTGCAGATATTGGGCTGGTTGTAGTGGACGATTTCCATTCATGGAAACATCGAGGACTGGTAATGCGAAATAGGACTGCTGTCCTCGCTCGTCTTTCAATATTGTAAATACGGACGTTTCTTTCGGCAATTGCATGGATTCGCTGCCTTCGCGTAGATCTAAAATAGCCGCAATATACAACTGTCGAGTGTAGCGTTGGGTTGGAACTGCTGCGGGCCCGATATGGATTGCGGTCTTGCGCCCCGATGCTCAAATAGGTTTCTCCCTTTAGCCGGAGGTTGCTCATGGACACCATATATGACGGAGAAGACTGGGTCGACCATTATACTTGGCGCCTAGTCGGCTCGGATGACAATGGGGACGTGGTGTTCGATGAGCTATGTCCAAAGCATCTCCATCCTTTTGTCTCTTCGTTAATTGAGAGTTCCGCGCGTGTTGCCCCTTACAGTTCGGCGTCGCTTAATGATGCGGACGTTTTGAAGACCATAAAGGAGTCAATTGACGAGGGCACGATGAGCGGCTCGCTGTTTTCTCGGCTTGTGGGGCTAGATGAGATTAGCTCGAAACGACTGCTTGCGGGCGAAAAGATGGAGCTCACGTATCGTTCGATGATTTCAATCTTGCGGATGGCCGATGCTCTTCGCAATTAAAAGATAACGGGACAAGTGAGCTAAATCACTTGTCCCGTTATTGATTAAGGTGGGTTATGACGAGCGGGCTATAAGAATTCGCCGACTCGGTGGACTTCGGGTTCTAGGTCTACTCCGAATTGGTCTTTGACTTTGGCTTGGATATCGCGGATGAGTTCGTCGACGTCGGCGGCGGTGGCGTGATCGGCGTTGACGATGAAGCCGCAGTGTTTTTCGC
The DNA here is from genome assembly GCF_003472525.1 of Collinsella sp. AM10-26. Lineage (NCBI taxonomy): Bacteria > Bacillati > Actinomycetota > Coriobacteriia > Coriobacteriales > Coriobacteriaceae > Collinsella > Collinsella sp. AM10-26. Next base: position 7,491 of record NZ_QRMC01000011.1, on the reverse strand, counting down.
TCACCTGGGCGCCGCCGATAGCGTGGCCGCGCAGGCCGGCGTCCATGATGAGCTTGCCGGCAAAGTAGCCCTCGGGGCGCTTGAAGGTGGAGCCGGCGCTCGGCATGTCGAGCGGCTGCTTGTCCTCGCGACGTTGGCGGTAGTCGTCCATGTCGGCCTTGATCATCGCGGCGTTGCCCGGGGCGAGATTGAAAGTGGCTGAAAGCACGATGAAGCCGTCGTCGGCAATGCGGCTCTTGCGATAGCCCAGATTAAGCTCGTCGACATCGAACTCGATGATGTTGCCGCTGCCGCGGGTGCCGTCGTCGAGCATGCGGGCGGGCTTGTAGACGCGCACAGACTCCAGCACATCGGCCATGCAGGCGCCATAGGCGCCGGCGTTCATATAACAGGCGCCGCCGACCGATCCGGGGATGCCCGAGATGGGCTCCATGCCGGTGAGGCCGGCCTCGGCTGCCGTCGCGGCGACATCGGAAAGCAAGGCGCCGGCTGCTGCCGTGACGTGCGTGCCGTTGACCGTAATGTCGGAGAGGCCCTCGCCCAACGCCACGACGACGCCGCGGATGCCCTTGTCGCCGACGAGTAGGTCGGAGCCGTTGCCCACGATGGTGAGGGGCAGGTCGCAGCGATAACAGGTATCAAGCGTGGCGACGAGGCCCTGCTCGGTGTCGGGCGTGACAAAGACGTCGGCCGGGCCGCCGATCTTAAACGTGGTGTGGTCGCGCATGGGCTCGCTCATCAACACGTTGTCCTCGCCGGCAACGCCAGCGAGCGCGCACAGCAGGTCCTCGTTAAAAAAGTCGTTCTCGTGCATACGAATATCCGCCTTTTGGTGGTCGTTCTCATCAATCGATTGCAATATACCCCACCCAGATGTATTTGGTGCGCTGGCGGCGATAAAACTGCCGTCCACCGGATTGATAAAGTGTTTATCATCGAGGTAGAGGGGCAGTCGCTATACTTTCAAGAGATTGCGCGTAAACCCGGAAGGAGCGAGATGGCCAACAAAGTCACCCTCAAGCAGATTGCCCAAGAGGTGGGGCTTTCCCCTTCGTCGGTCTCGCTTGTTCTCAATAATCGGCCCTGTCGCATCTCGGAAGAAAACCGCAGACTCATCAAGGAGGTTGCGGCGCGCAATCACTATGTTCCCAACCAGATCGCGCGCAGCCTGGTCATGCGCGAGTCGCGCACCCTGGGCCTTATCGTCCCCAACATCGAGAGCCGCTTTTTCGCCTCGCTCGCCGGCAGCTTGGAAAAGCGCTGCCGCGAGGACGGCTACGCGCTTTTTATTACCAGCTCGGGCGGAAGCGCCGATGACGATCTGGAGCTGCTGCGCCAGCTGGTGACGCGCGGCGTTGATGGCGTCTTCCTGGTGGTAGGTGACGAGTTCTCCGACGACCGCGCCCTGCGCGAAGAAGTCAGCCACCTGCCCATCCCGGCCGTAATGGTCGACCGTGCCATTGAGGGGCTCGAGTGCGACAAGGTGATGTTCGACCACGAGATGGGCGGCTATATGGCCACCCGCTATCTGATCGAGCAAGGCCATCGCCGTATTGCCTGCTTGGTTAACGCGCGTCGCTCCAATACGGGTCGCAAACGACTTGCCGGCTATGAACGCGCGCTGCGCGAGGTTGGCCTGCCCATCGACGCGCGCTTGGAGTTCGAGAGCGAGTACTACATTCCGAGTGCCTACGAGGCCTCGGAGGCGGTGCTCGCAACCGATGCCACCGCCGTGTTCGCAAGTTCGGACAACATCGCCCTCGGTTTGCTCAAGCGCTTGCACGAGATGGGGAAGAGCATCCCGGGCGATATCTCGGTGGTGAGCTATGACAACTCGGCTGCCGACGTTCTCTTTGAGCCGGCGCTGACCGCGATCGAGCAGGATCCGGGCGTGCTTGCCGAGCATGCCTTTGGTTGCATGTCCAAACGTCTTGCCGGCAAGGGCGGCAGGCGTGCCGAAGAAGTGGTTCTGGAGCCTGCTCTCATTGTGAAGGGCAGCGTTCTAGAACTTACTAAATACAACTAAACATGTTTATCAATTCGAGAAGATCGAATGTGGAGCATCTGTGACAGGCAATGCCGCAGGTGAATGTTGCGTTTTGCCAATTGGTGTGTTTGATAGAGATGATAAAACGTTTTTTCACCATGATAAAACGTTTTAGCAAATATACTAGTCCCAACGAATGGTTGCCGTATCGGAGGGTGACCGCGCAGCGAAGGGACATAAACAATGGCTAAAACACTGGGGACGCCGTGGCAAAAGCTGGGGCACGAGGTGCCGGCTTCCGAGCTCGAGGGTGTCGATCTGTATTGGCGCGCTTCGAACTACCTGTCCGTCGGTCAGATCTACCTTCGCTCCAACCCGCTGATGCGCGCTGACTTTGTCGACGATAAGACTGGCGAGGCGCGCGACTTCGGTCGTCCGGACGTCAAGCATCGCCTGGTTGGTCACTGGGGCACCACGCCTGGCATCAACTTCCTGTTCGGCCACGTCAACCGCCTTATTGCCGATCACAACCAGAACGCCATTTTCTTGATGGGCCCGGGTCACGGTGGCCCCGCCGGCACCGCCCAGTCGCTGCTCGACGGTACTTACCGCGAGATCCGCCCCGACATCACCAATGACGAGGCCGGCCTGCAGAAGTTCTTCCGCCAGTTCTCCTATCCCGGCGGCATCCCGAGCCACTTTGCGCCCGAGACGCCCGGCTCCATCCACGAGGGCGGCGAGCTCGGCTACACGCTCAGCCACGCTTACGGTGCCGTCATGGACAACCCGAGCCTGCTAGCCGTGGCCGTGGTGGGCGACGGCGAGTCCGAGACCGGCCCGCTCGCGACTTCTTGGCAGTCCAACAAGCTCGTGAACCCGGCAACCGACGGTATCGTCCTGCCGATCCTGCACCTCAACGGCTACAAGATCGCCAACCCCACCATCCTCGCCCGCGTGTCCGACGAAGAGCTCACCAAGTTCTTTGAGGGTATGGGCTATAAGCCGCACTTCTTTATCGCCGGCTTTGACGACGAGAGCCACGCAAGCATCCATGAGCGCTTTGCCGCCCTGTTTGAGCAGGTCTTTGACGAGATTTGTGACATCAAGGCCACCGCGCAGGCCCAGGCTGCCGCGGGCGAGACCGTGGTCCGCCCGGCCTACCCCATGATTGTGTTCCGTACGCCCAAGGGCTGGACCTGCCCCAAGCAGATCGACGGCAAGAAGACCGAGGACTCCTGGCGCGCCCATCAGGTGCCGCTGGCAAGCGCCAAGGACACTCACGAGCACTTCCGCGTGCTGCGCGAGTGGCTGCGCTCCTACAAGCCCGAGGAGCTCTTTACGCCCGGGGGCCAGGTGCGCCCCGAGGTAACGGCCTTTATGCCGACCGGCGAGCTGCGTATTGGCGCCAACCCCAACGCGAACGGCGGCAAGGTGCGTCGCGAGCTCGAGCTGCCCGATATCCACGCCCACGAGATTCCCGTCGCCGAGAAGGGCCATGGTTGGGGCTCCACCGAGGCTGCCCGCGTCTTTGGTGAGTACACTGCCGACGTTCTGGCCAAGAACATGGACGACTTCCGCATCTTCGGTCCCGACGAGACCGCGTCCAACCGCCTGCAGGCCGCTTATAAGGTGACCAAGAAGCAGTGGGATGCCGGCTTCTACGAGGACGAGGCCAACGACGAGCTGCTCGCTGGCTCCGGCAAGGTTGTCGAGCAGCTGTCCGAGCACCAGTGCGAGGGCTTCCTCGAGGCCTATGTGCTCACCGGCCGCTCCGGCGTGTGGAGCTCCTACGAGAGCTTTGTCCATGTGGTCGACTCCATGGTCAACCAGCACTGCAAGTGGCTCGAGGCTACCAAGCGCGAGATTCCGTGGCGTGCCCCCATCAGCGGCCTCAACATTTTGCTGTCGAGCCATGTTTGGCGTCAGGACCACAACGGCTTCTCGCACCAGGATCCCGGCTTTATCGACCTGCTGCTCAACAAGGCCAACGACACGCATATCGTGAACGCTTACTATCCGGCCGACGCTAACATGGCTCTCGCCGTGGCCGAGCGCGTCTACCAGTCCACCGACTGCGTCAACGCCATCTTCTGCGGCAAGCAGCCCGCCCCGACCTTCCAGACGGTCGACGAGGCAAAGGCCGAGCTCGCCGAGGGCGTCGCAAATTGGGAGTGGGCATCGACCGCCGACTCGCTCGGCGAGGCCGACGTCGTGGTCGCCACGTGTGGCGACGTGCCGACGCTCGAGGCTCTGGCTGCAACCGATATGCTGCGCGAGCTGGGCATTAAGGTATGGTTCGTCAACGTGGTCGATCTGCTCAAGATTCAGAACGTCTGCGAGAACGACCAAGCCATCAGCGACGAGCGCTGGGCTGAGCTGTTTGGCTGCGGCGAGAAGCCCGTGCTCTTCGCGTTCCACGCCTATGCCGGAACGATTCGCCGCCTGATCTGGAACCGCCCCGGACACGACGCGTTCCGCGTCCACGGCTACGAGGAGAAGGGATCCACGACCACGCCGTTCGACATGCTGCGCCTGAACAACATGGACCGTTGGGCTTTGGCCGCCGACGTGCTGCGCATGGTCGACGCCGACAAGTTTGCAGAGCAGATTGATGAGTGGGAGGCCTTCCGCACCGAGGCCTTTGGGTTCGCGTGCGACGAGGGCTTCGATCACCCGGCCTTTACCGACTGGGTCTGGCCCGACGCCGCTGCCGCAACCGCAGCCGACGGCGCGCTTTCCGCAACGCAGCTAACTGCCGGCGACAACGAATAGCATCCGGGACGGCCTCGCGCTGGGGCCGCCTCCGGGCGGGCGCCTTCCTCTGAGAAGTGGGCTTCGCGAACTTCTCAGAGGAAGGCGCCCGCCCGGAGGCGGCCCTCTCGACCGTTTCGATCTGCGGGGACTGATATTTTTTAATGTAATGGGGACTTGGCTGTTGCTGCCTTGGAGACCGCGCACCTAACTATGGTCAGCCAAAATTACATTGCCGGGGCCGGGGCGGGGTGCTTGGTTTTGGAAGTTCGCGAAGCCCACTTCTCAAAACCAAGCACCCCGCCCCAGGTCTCGTCTGTGTATTTCCCGCTGAGCGGGCTATAGATGCCATGCACCGATGCGCTAAAGCGGCGACTTGAAATTGGTGCTATATTTAGCTCGAGTTGTTAAGTGTTAGTACGGGAGTCTGATATGGGGCTGTTCAAGAAGAAAAACCCGCAGGATGCCTTTGATCCCGATGTGTTTACCATCACGGACACGATTTTGGACCCGCCGCGCTTTACGTTTTTGCCGGCTATCTACCAGGATGCCACGCGTCGCAAGTGGGCCGTGCATCAGCGCGGCGCGACCCCGAGGATTTTTGACTACGCGGATGTGCTGCAGTGCGAGATTGTCGAGACCGGAAATCCCGAGGATGTGCCGCAGCTCAGCAATCGAGAGCTCGCTCAGCAGATTTTGATTAACCCAGCTCAGGCTACCAAAAACAATGCCGCCAAGCGTAACATGTGCCTTGGTATGGGTGTCGTCGTTGCCGTGCAAACCGGCGAGGATGAGATTTCGAAGCTTGAGATTCCTGTGACTGCGGGCGAAGTCAAGCGAGACTGCGGCCTATATCGGTCGTATCGGAACGTTGCGGAACAGATCAAAGAAGCCTTCGACGCCATGGGGCGTTCGGAGCAATGATGCCCGCAGCATCAAGCGGTCGAGGAGCCTTACCCATGTCGAGTGAACCATATGCGATTCCGCCCAAAGATCGCGCCTTTGAGGGCATTCTTTGGTATATCAAACATTATGACCTGCAGGGTGGCGACCGGCTGCCCGCCGAGCGCGTGCTCTGTGAAGAGCTGGGCGTGTCCCGCACGGCGTTGCGCGCTGCGATCACGCGTCTCATTTCGTGCGGAACCTTGGAAAGCCGCCGCGGTTCGGGCACCTATGTGCGCCCGCCCAAGCCGCTGAACATCTTTCAGGAAACGTGGAACTATACGCAGGCGGTGGAGAGGGTCGGCTCAAAGTCAACCGCACGCCTGGTATGCTCCAAGGTCGTGTACGCCGATATCGACCTGGCCCAAAAGGCCCAAATCGAGCTGGGCATGCCGCTCTTCTGCATTCGGCGCGTGCGCGTGGTCAATGGTTCCCCGGCGTCGATCGAGACGGCATACGTCAATCTGTCTTTGTGTCCCTCGCTTCCCGATCACGATTTCGAGCAGGAGAGCCTCTACGACGTTTTGCTCAAAGAGGGGAATGTCCGCGTGTCGCACGGCAAGGAGCATATTTCCATCAGCCGTCTGAACGCCGACGAGGCCAAGTTGCTGGATGCCCAGGAGGGCGCCCCGGTGTTTTATAAGGCTTCGCACGAGCGCGATGAGAACGATGGCTTTGTCGAGTATTGCAAGTCCGTGACCCTGCCGACCAAGTATCGATTTGCCGATAACGGTGAGGCAGACGGCGTTGCGACGAAGGTGGGTGTCGAATGGCTGAGGCAGTAGAAGACTTGCCGGTTTACAAGCAAATTCGCCGCTGCATTGCGGAGCGAATCGAGCGCGGTGACTATCCGACGGGCTCGATGATTCCGTCCGAAAATGAGCTGGCCGAGGAGTTTGGCACGACGCGCCTGACCATCCGCAGCGCCATGGATGAGCTGGTCAAAAGTGGCCAGATTCGTCGCGTGCAGGGCAAGGGCGCCTTTGTGGGGCACAAGTGGTTTGACGAGCACGCTCGCAAGGGCGGCTTCCGTCAGTCGGTTTTAGCTTCGGGCGCGACGCCGTCGGTGCGCATCCTGGCGCGCTCCAAACGCTATGCCGGCCCGTATTATGCCGACTTGTTTGGTATCGGCGAGGACGATCTGCTCTACTCGGTGCGCCGTCTTAACTGCATTGATGGTGAACCCGTGTCGATCGAGATGACGCTGATCCCGTGTCTGCTGTTCCCTGGCATCGAAGACGTGGACATATCGGTTTTCAGCCTGTATGAGACCTATGACATGTTGGGCCGAAAGCCAGATAAATCGATTGAGAAGCTCGATATTGAGGCGCTGGGCGCACGCGATGCGAGTTTGCTCGATCTTGAGCCGGGCGACCTGGCCCTCGTGCTGGAATGCCTGACCTATGACTCGAGTGGACAGGTTATCGAGTGTGCCAAGTCTTTTACCCGCGGCGATGCCGGCGGATATACCTACAACTATTAGTGTTCAGAGCGTCCTTGTGTACGGCAGGGCGCTCGTCTTTTATGGCCATATGTCGCTTGACCGATGGGCGGCAAAAACTGACCGTCTACCGAGAGAGGAGGATGAAATCGAAAAATCGGTATTAAAAACGGCTAACCTGTAATCGTTCACTGGTATTAAGAACCTTTGAATTGTTGAGCTTGGGGCCAAGATGACCACAAGGTTAGGCGGTGCGGCGGGACGGCAAGCCCGTCCGAGCCGTGTGACAATTCAAACTGCTCGTGAAAGGAGCGGGAATGAAGGAGACCGAGAAGATCGAGATCATGCACTTCGACCAGGAGGGCTACCT
>NZ_QRMC01000010.1:0-50711 GCF_003472525.1 Collinsella sp. AM10-26 | reverse complement strand
TTGCTCACGGCCTCGATCTGCTCGACGGGGTTGTTGCCGAGGGCGTTGCCGCCAAGGGCGACGACAATACGATCGGGCTTGCCAAGAGGCTTAGACATTGCTGGAATCCTTTCTGTAAAAGGCCTACAACCCATTAATAACCCGCGTCCGTGCGATACGCGAGTTTATTAAGGTTTATATTCTCTTTATCGCTCATTTTATTCATTTTGAAAATAGTGGAGCGGCGAACGGTCGTTTTTACCCGCTCAGCGTACAGAAGCCCAGCTCAGGCATATCTAAGCCATTTACGTGCAACTTTATTTAAATAGAGCAGAGATTAGAGCAGATTATACAAACTATATCTCTGCTAAACACAAAACAGACAGCATAATATCTTACTCGCACTATACGAGATTCTATGCACTTATAGGACGAGTATGCATCCCTGCAAAAACATGGGGCTTTTCATCCAACAAAAAGGATAGTCGATCGTGCTTCACCCTGCGGTAAGCGACTGTGAACAAGTTGCGCTGTGCCCAAGCGTCCAAAAAAATCTAAACAGGGATATTGCTTCGGCTCCCAAGGCGTGATACTTTAGCCAAGTACAGCACGGGCTGGGGCGGCAGGCATCTGTCGTGAAGTTTGGGTTCGGCGACCCCGTGGCTGTCTTCTCCTTTATCCGCCAGCGAGCCCCTTGAGCGACGGATTGAGGAGGTCCTTACTATGACAAAAATGCTCAAGATTACGCTGAATGGTGAGACGTTTCTCGCCGACATGCTCTGGGACAAAGCGCCCGAAGCATGCAGATTGTTCGAAGCGTCCTGTCCGGTCGAGTCGCGCATCTTCTCGGCAAAGATTTGCGATACCGAGGTGACCTATCCCGTATCGGGCCCCATCGCCAACTACGAGCACATCGAGAATCCCGTCTTTAACGAGCCGGCGGGTGCGGTGAGCTGGTACGGCGGCTGGTCTTCGGTCTGTATCTTCTTTGATGTTTGCGAGCCTTTTGGCACCTGCAACATGTTTGCCCGCATCTGCGAGGCCGACCGCGAGCGCTTTGCCACCGCTTGTCGCAACATTTGGGACAATCAGGGCATGTACATCAAAAACGAAATCGTCGAGATCGAAGCGGAGGCCTAAAGATAATGAATATCGACACCCTGCTTGTACTCGACCTTGCAGAGTACACCACTTCGCTAGAAGCCCTTGCCGACCAAATGATGCTTGAGGAGCCGCGCGATATCGACTATATGCGTCGCCGCAAGCTCGACACTGGCCGCGAGTTCGCAGTATGGAACTTTACCGTCGGCTACTGCATGAACGCTGCCGACGCCCTTTCGCTCCTGCGCGCCCAGGCAGCCGAGAACGTCAACGGTAACACCGCCGACTTGGCCACCCTCAACAACAGCGCCGCGCGCCTGTGCGACTGGTTCTCGGGCGCCTTTGACGTCACCGGCAAGATGGACGATACGACCGCCGTCCTCGCCCGCAGCCGCGACCTCTACGCCCAGGTCGAGACCCATGAGCAGTTTGCCGCCCTCACCCGCGCCACCGAGCGCTATCTGGTCCAGCTGCAATTTTGGGTCGATCGCCAGATTCCCTGGCCGGCCATCAGCGACCTGGTCCACGGCTACCGTCTGCGCACCGAAACCGGCGAGACAAGGTAAACCGGACTAGCAGCACCAACCACACCCCATCACGGGGCCCAAAGTAGTAATCAAGAGGCTGGAGACGCAAGCAACAGCGTCCCCAGCCTTTTTGCATGGTACCGCGCCGGTTCGATGGCTTTGAGACCTAAGCGAATCTTCGCTATCTGCCAATTTCTGTATGATTTGGGTCATTTCTGACTGCCAATTTTTGTACTTATAGGGGCAATCCTATCTACCAATTTTTGTCATTTAGGAGTTTTAATGCCACCCAGTAAGATCATTGATGGGCTTTTGAACTGGCAAAACAACTCCAATAAGGCGTTGCTTGTTATCAGCTCCCCCTCTATACCCAGAGAAGCGCGTGGTTTCGCGGCAATGCCGCGAAACAGCAACCGGGACAAAAGGCCCTGCCAACCACGCCCCCCGTTCAGCCCCACAATCCGAGGACGTAGTCGTAGCAGGATCTGAGGGCTGCCCTTCGCGGACATTCCGCAGGACGAAAGAACCCCCGCCGCAGTTCAGTGCGCAGCGGGGGTTCTTTCATGTCCGAGGACGTCCGCGAAGGTCAGCCCTCAGATCCTGCGGTGAGAGACCTAGGCCTCGTTGTACACCGTCTTGAGCTTCAGCAGGTGCTGGTAGCGATCCATGGCGGCCTGCTCGTTCTCCTTGAAGAGCTCCTCGGCGCGCTCGGGGAAGGAACGCGTCAGCGAAGCGTAACGGGCCTCGTTCATCAGGAACTCCTGATAACCGCCCGCGGGCTCCTTGGAATCGAGCGAGAACTTCTTGCCGGCAGCAGCCTCGGGGTTGAAGCGGAAGAGGTTCCAGTAACCGCACTCGACAGCCTTCTTCATCTCGGCCTGGCAGTTCTGCATGCCGCCCTTCTTGATGGAGTGCATCTCGCAGGGGCTGTAGCCGATGATGAGGGACGGGCCGTCGTAGGCCTCGGCCTCATGGATGGCCTTGAGGGTCTGAGCCGGGTTGGCGCCCATGGCAACCTGTGCCACGTAGACGTAGCCGTAGCTCATGGCAATCTCGGCCAGAGACTTCTTCTTGGTCACCTTACCGGCAGCGGCGAACTGAGCGACCTGGCCCAGGTTCGAGGCCTTGGAGGCCTGACCACCGGTGTTGGAGTAGACCTCGGTATCGAAGACGAAGACGTTGACATTGTGGCCGGAAGCCAGGACGTGGTCCAGGCCACCGAAGCCGATGTCGTAGGCCCAGCCGTCGCCGCCGAAGATCCAGAAGGACTTCTTGGTGAGGTAAGCCTTGTCGGCGAGAATCGCCTTGGAAGCGTCGCAGCCGCACTTCTCGAGCTCGGCAACGTAGGCAGCGGCAGCGGTCTTGGAGGCCTCGGCATCGTTGACGGAGTCGATCCAAGCCTGGCCAGCGGCCTTGAGCTCGTCGGACGGACCATCGGCAGCGATGATGTCCTGGGTGGCGGCGATCAGCTTGTTCTGGACGGCCTCGTAACCGACAGCCATGCCCAGACCGTGCTCGGCATTGTCCTCGAACAGGGAGTTGTTCCACGCCGGGCCGTGACCGTCCTTGTCCTTGCAGTAAGGAGCGGTGGCAGCGGGGTTGCCCCAAATGGAGGAGCAACCGGTGGCGTTGGAGATGAACATGCGGTCGCCGGCGACCTGGGTCACCAGACGTGCATAGGCGGTCTCGGCGCAGCCGGCGCAGGAGCCGGAGAACTCCAGGTAAGGCTGCTTAAACTGGCTGCCCTTGACGTTGGCCGCGATGAGCTCCTTCTTCTCGGAGACGTTCTCGACCATGTAGTCCCAAACGGGCTGCTGGTCCATCTCCTGCTCGGTGGGAACCATCTCGAGGGCGCCCTTGGGGCAGACCTTGACGCAGTTGGTGCAGCCCATGCAGTCGAGCGGGGACACGGCCATGGTGAACTTCATGCCCTTGGCCTTGGGGCCCATAGCGTCGAGCGTGCGGGTAGCCTCGGGCGCGGCGGCAGCCTCGTCCTCGGTCATCGCGAACGGACGGATGGTGGCATGCGGGCACACATAGGCGCACTGGTTACACTGGATGCACTTGGTCTCGTCCCAGTGGGGAACGACCACGGCGACGCCGCGCTTCTCGTATGCGGAGGCGCCCAGCTCAAACTGGCCGTCGGCGCAATCGACAAAGGCGGAAACGGGCAGGCTGTCGCCATCCATGCGATCGATGGGCTCGAGCAGGTTCTTGACCTGCTGAGCGATGGCGGACTTGGTCTCCTCGGAGAGCTCGACGGGAGCGGCATCCTCGGCGGTAGCCCAGTCGGCCGGAACCTCGAACTTACGGAAGGCGGTAGCGCCAGCATCGATGGCCTTATGGTTGGCGTCGACGATGGCCTGGCCCTTCTTCATGTAGGACTTGGTAGCCGCGTCCTTCATGTACTGCAGGGCGTCCTCGGCGGGCAGGACCTTGGCCAGCGCGAAGAAGGCGGACTGGAGCACCGTGTTGGTGCGCTTGCCCATACCGACCTTGGCCGCCAGGTCGATAGCGTCGATCAGGTAGACGTTGACGTTGTTGTTCGCGATGTAGCGCTTGGCCACGGCGGGCATGTGCTCGGCGAACTCCTCGTCGCTCCACTGGCAGTTGACCAGGAAGGTTCCACCCGGCTTGACGTCGCGGACCATCTTGAAGCCCTTGACGATGTAGCTGGGGTTATGGCAGGCGACAAAGTCGGCCTTGGTCACGTAGTACGGCGAACGGATCGGGGAATCACCAAAGCGCAGGTGCGAGACGGTGACGCCGCCGGTCTTCTTGGAGTCGTACTGGAAGTAGGCCTGGACGTACTTGTCGGTGTGGTCGCCGATGATCTTGATCGAGTTCTTGTTGGCGCCGACGGTACCGTCGCCACCCAGACCCCAGAACTTGCACTCGATGGTGCCAGGGGCTGCGGTGTTGGGCGCATCCTCGGCCTCAGGCAGGCTCAGGTTGGTCACGTCGTCGACAATGCCGATGGTGAACTCGCGCTTGGGCTCGTCCTTCTTGAGCTCCTCAAAGACAGCAAATGCGGACGCGGGAGGCGTGTCCTTGCTGCCCAGGCCGTAACGGCCGCCGACGACCTTGATGCCCGTCTTGCCAGCCTCGTAGAGAGCGGAGACGACGTCCTGGTAGAGCGGCTCGCCGATGGAACCCGGCTCCTTGGTGCGGTCCATGACGGCGATCTTCTGGACGGTCTCGGGGAGAACGTCGACGAAGTGCTTGATAGAGAACGGACGGAACAGGCGAACCTTGACCAGGCCAACCTTCTCGCCGTGAGCGTTGAGGTAGTCGATGACTTCCTCGAGCACGTCGCAGAAGGAGCCCATGCACACGACGACGCGGTCGGCATCGGGAGCGCCGTAGTAGTTGAACAGGCCGTAATCGGTGCCGAGCTTCTCGTTGATCTTCTTCATGTAGCCCTCGACGACGGCAGGGAGCTCGTCGTAGACCTTGTTGCAGGCCTCGCGGTTCTGGAAGAAGATATCGCCGTTCTCGTGGCTGCCGCGGGTGTGCGGGTGCTCAGGGTTGAGCGCGTGGTCGCGGAAAGCCTGGACGGCGTCCATGTCGCACATCTCGGCCAGATCCTTGTAGTCCCACATGGCGACCTTCTGGATCTCGTGGCTGGTGCGGAAGCCGTCAAAGAAGTTAAGGAACGGGGTCTTACCCTCGATGGCGGCAAGGTGAGCCACCGGCGAGAGGTCCATGACCTCCTGGACGTTGCCCTCGGCGAGCATGGCGAAACCGGTCTGACGACAGGCCATGACGTCGGAGTGATCGCCAAAAATGTTCAGGGCGTGGGAAGCGACGCAACGCGCGGAGACGTGGAAGACGCCCGGGAGCTGCTCGCCCGCGATCTTGTACATGTTCGGGATCATCAGGAGCAGACCCTGAGAAGCCGTGTAGGTGGTGGTCAGAGCACCGGCACCCAGCGAACCGTGAACGGTACCGGCTGCACCTGCCTCGGACTCCATCTCGACGACCTTGACCGGGGTGCCGAAGATGTTCTTGCGACCCTGGGCCGCCCACTGGTCGACATGGTCGGCCATCGGGCTGGACGGCGTAATGGGATAGATTCCCGCTACCTCGGTGTACGCATACGAAACATATGCGGCCGCCTCGTTGCCGTCCATAGACTTAAACTTACGCGCCATATACCCCTCTCCTCTCATATAGGTATACAGGCCCCGGCGATCGCCGGGATGTTGGCGTGATGGGATTTTCGCTGTTGCTTCCATCATCTGGCAGGCAGACTGAGCAGCAGGTACATGGCGTGGAGAGAAGGCATGCCGAGGCGAGGGGCAGCTGATGCACCCCACAGACTCGACCGCCCGTCTTGCACATGACCGAGCGCCGCAAAGGCCGCATGCCGGATGCTCCCGGGCACGCCCCGGCGATGGGAAGCGCCCGCAACGGAAATCCGCATGCGGGTTTATTGTACCCCGCCGCCAAGCTATATTTCGTCAAATATAGGTGGGCGGTAAAGGTTTGCCTTGGGTGACCGCCAAGGGCCAAAATGGCCCCTCCATCCCCGGGCGACTGGCTCTGGCGCGACAAGGAGTGTCCCCAAGTGCCGGCAGAAAAGGAGCGTCCCTATCTGCCGGCTAGAGGGCACCGAAGAGGATGGCGTAGGTAGTGGATTCGCCGAGCTTGAGCTCGTCGCCGGGATTGAGTTGGGCGGAACGACCGGGCTCGACCTGAATGCAGACACGCGTGGCCCCGTTTACCACCACGGTTCCGTTGGTGGACGACAAGTCCTCGACGTGCCAGATATTTTGAGCATCGCACCAGATATGGGCATGGCGGGCCGAGACATCGTCGCCGACGTCGGTAATATCGCCCTCACCAGTGGCCAGCGCGCCAATCTCAACACCCTGCTCACTCGGCTGAATCCAGCGCGGGGCGCTCACGACAAAACTGTTTTGTATGCGCAGCAAGCCCAAAGGGTGCGCCGGGGCGGGTTCGCGTTCGCCCGCGGTCATCGACATGCCAAGCGAACGCGGCGTGGATGTGCCTCCGCCACAGGTCGCGTGCGCGTAGTCGATGGCATAGTTCACCGAGGACCGCACATCCGCCGAACAACCGACGGCGACAAACAGCACCAGCACGGCCTCGGCGCGCTCGGCGGGCATGAGTTCCGCCGCCTGGGACAGGCGATCGAGCGCGTTGCGATAGAGATTCGTGTCCTGGTGGCACTCTTCGAGCGCGCGTACCATCGGTTCACCTGCAGGACCGCAGACCATATTGATTACAGCCGTGGAGTCCATGGGATTGCGCTGGCGCAGGGCCAGTTGCGACATAATACGCGCAGCCGAGGTACCGTATTCGGCAAAGTAGCGCTGCTGAAGCGTGCCGACCGGCGCGCGAACGATAAAGCGGGAAACCCAAGAGCGATCGGCGGCTCGGCTCTGCGGGCTGCGGCCATCGGCGAGCGGACGGGACGAAAGCACCAAGCCACACAGCTCGATATGGCTCAGATGCGCCGCGCGCTTAAAGATATCAAACATGGCGCCGCATGGGGTGAGCCCAACTTGAGATGCCATGACCTAGGCCTCCTTGGTCGTAGAAATAGAATCGGACGATACTTCGACAGGTCCGCCAAAAGTGCGGGCAGCTGCGGCGCCACCAGCAAGCGGAGTCGCCATCTGGGCTTTTGTGCGTCGCGGTGCCGAAACGGGAAGTTCAAAGGCAAAGCCCATCGCAAGCAAAAACCACGTAAGCGTATAGGTTGCAATCAGAGCGGCAACAAGGCCGCCCATCACGGCGCGTTGAGAAAATACGCTACATGCAGCCACAGCCAATACCGGAACCTCGCAGGCAGAAAGCGCAAGCACACCCTGCAGGAACCCCGAGCGCCGATCGCGCGCAAGTGCCCCCGCGGCAACGCCGGCTATGCCTGGCAGCGCCAACGCCAGTGCGGCAATAATACCCGGTAGCGACCCAGACCACACGAGCGATCCCAAAGTCGCCGTCACGCGAGTGCCCGATGCCAGCAGCGCGGCCGAAACCACGACCACAGCCCAAACCACGCCGCAGACGACCGCCGCGCCGACCATCAGCGCGCGACGAACCGCGCGGCCGGACGCATCCATGGGGCACGGCGTGAGCGGCTCGCCACGGAGCGAACGACCGACATTTTGCGCATAGTGGTCACAAAACGCCGAGAGTGCCGCCTCGACCGCCGCCGGCTCGGGACGATCTTTTTGAGAGCTGGACAGACAGGCCATCACCACGTCGAACAGCTGGGCATCGACAAACGCCAGCGCATCGCGTAGCTCCTCGGAATCCGGCTCAAGCCCCAGTTGCTGGGCCTGCTCGGCCGCGGCGAGCGCCACATCGGGCTCACGACGAAGCAGCTGAGTCAAATCGCAACCGGGCGCATGGGCACCAATGGGATAGTCGGGCCGCGTGTCCATCTTGAGACGGTAGGGGCTGGCGATGTCGCGCGTCTTTTTGCGCGAACCCGAGGCGCCCGAAGTGCTCGGCGCGGCTCCGTATGGCGCGACGCCGGCAATAAGCTCGTAAACCGTGCTTGCCGCGGCATAGACGTCAATCGCCGGCGACATACGCAAAGCGCGCAGGTCGGGAATATCGTCGGTGAGCATCTCAGGCGGGGCATAGGCAACCGTCGCGCGACGCAGCGTGGCATAGCGCTCCGTAAACGACGCCTTGCCGCCGGCACCGGCCACGGCCGACGCAGGCTCAAGCGCCAGCGACGAGCCAAAGTCGATCAGGCACAGGTCAAAGGTGCCCTCGGCAAGCTGCCGGTCAAGCGGTAGACGCGCCGTACGCACCATAATATTAGCGGGCGAGATATCGCGATGGACAAAGCCCTCACCCACCAGGCTCATACGGCAGAGCAGATCGAACAGGTCGCGACCCAAACGCGCCGCCACAAGCGGCGACAGGCGTCCGGCATCGTCCACGGCGAGTCGCGAACGCAAGCGGGCGAGCGTCTCGCCCTCGACCCATTCCATGACAATTGCAGGCACACCGTCGACCTCGCCCCAGCCATAGAGGCGGGGAAAGCCCTTAAGGCCCGAAAGGGCGCGATGGCATTCGTATTCCTCGCGAAACGCCGCCTTGAACTTGGCGACCAGCGCCTCGTGAGTTGCATCGTCGTCAAACTCATCGCGCGTCGGCAAGATGAGCTGCTTGAGCGCCACGGCCTCGCCTTGGGCGTTGACGGCACGCGTCACGCGGCCGATACCGCCACGGCGTATGGTGGCATCGTCGGCAAACAGCATCGTAAAACGACGCAGATAGGCAGGCAGTTCGTCCTGACCGAGCGCAATGGCCGGCTCAAACCCGTCGACACGCGCCAGGCGCAGGCCGACCATCGGATCGCGACCGAGCGATTGTGGTGTGGTGGATGCAAGATCGGTCATCATAGGGCAAGCGCCGCCACGTTATTGTTGAAGTTACCGAGCGCGACGTCATCATCGCCGTAATGGCCGACCCATTGACATAGGTTGGTGTAACAGCCCCACAGATTGGCGTACTGCTGATACCACTTTGACCGGGGCGAGAATGTCTGACGACCGAACTCGGCTCGAATGACAAACATCTCCCCGACCAGGCTGTCGCACGGCCTGGGATCTCCCGTAGAGTTATAGGTCGAGACCACGTCATTGGCACGAGAAACATAGCCGTCGAGCATGTTGTACTTGGTCACAAGCCAACTGTGAATGCTCTCTTCCTCAGCAGCGGAAAGGCCACCGGAGTTTGCATCGTTGTCAGTGTTGCCGCCCGTCGAGCCGCCGTTTCCAGACCCTCCGGCAGAGGAACCCGATCCTGAGCCGCCGCCCGAACTCGACGAATCCGAGCCGGAGCCAGAAGTATCCGAGCTACCGGGCTTTCCGGACTGCTGGGCGTCCTGCTCCTTCTGCTGCTCGACCTTACTCACCGTTGCCGCCACGCTATTGTTGGACAACCGATCGATGATCTTGGTGTTGGTGAGCACGATGGTTTTGCCATTGGCAAGCGTGACTTCGTTGTCCGGGGCCTCGGCGCCGTCCGCATCGTCGGTGCCAAACACAATATGCGCGACCACACTTACCCAAGCATATCCAGTCGTGGTGCCCAGGTCACTTTTGACCTCATGCCCCACGCGCGGTTCGCGTGCGGCATGCGCCTGCATCATGGACGGCACGGTCATGCCATAGACAGAAACGCCAGCTATGACCAGCACCAGCGAGCAAGACAGCAGTGCGTACGCCCGCGGCGCCAAGCCCAGTCGGCGTCGCATGCGCACCGCGGCGCCGCGCTTTGTCTGAGTGCCACCGGGCCGCATGCGTTCTCCTCCAACAAAAACACGCCGCTCGGGAGCGGCGCATTCATTCGAATCCATATTTGAGTGTATCAGCGAACCCAAAAGGTTGCGAAACGAATGGGCAAATTAAGGATGCGAATGAAAGCATCCATGCGATAAGCGGATACAAAGCATCTTTGTTGCACAACAAACTTACAGTCGCACGGGGAAATTATGGCTACCCCGTGCGTCGCGAGGATAACATACGGCAGGAGCAGGCTCGCCACCTAAATCGTGCGACGGGCCTCAATGGCGCGCCCAAGCGTAAGCTCGTCGGCATACTCCAGGTCGCCGCCCACGGGAAGGCCGCTTGCCAGACGCGACACCTCGACGCCCAGCGGCTTGATAGTGCGGGCCAGGTAGCTCGCCGTGGTCTCGCCCTCAATATTGGGGTTGGTGGCGATGATGACCTCGTGGATGTCCTCGTGGCCCAAGCGTGCCAGCAGCTCACGAATGTGCAGCTGCTCGGGGCCGATCTTGTCCATGGGACTAATCACGCCGCCCAATACGTGGTAGAGACCATGGTAGCTGCCCGTGCGCTCAATCGCCTGGACATCGCGCGGCTCGCCCACCACGCAAATGCGAGTGGTATCGCGCATCGAATCCTGGCAGATGGAGCACTCGTCGGC
This sequence comes from Collinsella sp. AM10-26, assembly GCF_003472525.1. NCBI lineage: Bacteria > Bacillati > Actinomycetota > Coriobacteriia > Coriobacteriales > Coriobacteriaceae > Collinsella > Collinsella sp. AM10-26. The sequence continues at coordinate 40,164 of NZ_QRMC01000010.1, read as the reverse complement.
CGTGGCGTAGTTAAAGCAGCGGCTGCAAAAATGAACCTCCTGCTTAACCTCCAGGATGGCCTCGGCCAAGCGGCGCGCCTCCTCGGCATCGGCCTCGAGCAGGTAATAGGCGATGCGCTGAGCCGACTTGGGGCCAATGCCCGGCAGGCGACCCAGCTCATCGAGCAATTTTTGCAGGCTATGGTTGGCACTCATATATATGCGCGTCTTAGAACGGCATGCCCGGGATGTTGAGACCGCCGGTGATGGCGCCCATCTGCTTGTTGGCGAGCTCGTTGACGCCGCGAACGGCCTCGTTGACGGCAGCCATGATCATATCCTGCAGCATATCGACGTCCTCGGGATCGAGGGCATCGGGATCGATGGTGAGGTTGACGAGCTCCATCTCGCCGTTAACGGTCACCTTGACCATGCCGCCACCGGCAGAGGCGTCGACGGTCTGGGACTTGAGGTTCTCCTGCGCGGCGGCAAGCTGCTCCTGCATCTTGCGAGCCTGCTTCATCATCTGCTGCATGTTCATACCGGCCATGATGGCTCCTTTACGTGCGGCCGCACGCCGAGCTGCAAGGGCAGCCGGAGCACGGCGGGACTTTCAAACTCAAAAATCGTACCACGGCGCGGGGCCAGCGAGCGGGGCGGACGTGTTCCCTCAGTCGATATACATGTCCTGGAGTGCAAGCCGCACCCAAAGATTATGCGAAGTTGAATAATTCGCATCTGCATATTATTGAAAGCTAAATCTTGTAGAGCCGGAATCCGACATTTTCTGCGTACCACTAAATGGCTAAATGCCGAACCGCTGCTCGAGGCGGCGCTCATGATGGCAGGGTATAATTTGATTGTCACAGACAGCAATTTGGAGGTGCCCCCATGAATGCCCCCGACGCGCTCCAAAACATCCGCTCAAAACACCCCGTTGCATATGTGGTTCTCTATCTCTTTGTCGGCTGGGCATTACTGGTTGTCATCACCCATGCTATAGCCTTTGGAGCAGAACTGCTGATAGCCAGCTCGGACCAGCCCGTCGTCAAATGGGAAGCGACCGATGAGTGCACCGACGGGACCCGGACCGTTTACTACAACAGCCCGTCCCTTTACCAAGAGCTCAAGGTCAAGATAAAAGATTCCAAGATTGTTGATGCCGAGCCAGGCTCTTTTTTGACAATCGGAGCAGTTGCCAACGACATGCAAGTCGAGTACACAGACAGTCGTGCGACGTATCGTGTCGACCTCAGCACCCTAGGACGACCGTCGCGTACCTGTCTGCTCGAATGCGAGATGCGCGGCACCACACTACACATGTCCGAAATACAGATGCGCCCGGGCAAGGGGTTCTCTTCTTGAGCAGTATACCCGCCTGCGCAGCTACTCCACCGGCTTGAAGATGGTGGACTGGCCGAAGACGCTGCGGATGAGGGCTTTGGCCTCGTCCTCGGTCTGCGGGATGCTCGGGGCTGCACCCTGATGGCCGAAGGGGCTGCCGGCGCCGGGGTTGGACTCCCAGGGAGCTGCAGGAGCGTCCTCCTCTTTGGGGGCAGTTGCAGCGGACTTGGGCGCGGACGCCGCACCCGGCACGTCGAACGGGGGCAGATCGTCCCCGCCCGTGTCGGCGGCAAAACCGCCAACCATGGCGTCGTCGTAGGGTACCTGTTCGGATTCCCACGGTGCAGACGGCACGGACGGCTGAGCCTTGGGAGCGGACGCGCGCTCGGGAGCGCGGGGCGCAGGCTCGGTCGGGAGCATGCCCGTGGCAGGAGCGCCGGCGGGATTGTCCGAGCGCAGCCAGGGGGCCTTGCCCAGGTCGGATGACTTGGGCGCGGGCGAGGCGGGCTTGGGCGCGGGTGTCGGAGCAGCCGGTTTGGCCGTGACGGGTTTAGGCGCCGACGGGGTCGGTGCCGCTACCGGTGCTGCTTTTGGCTGCGTTGCGCTGGCGCTCGAGGATGCAGGGGCCGCCGAGGACACGGGTTGCGGGTCCGCAGATGCCGCAGCCCGTGCAGATGGAGAATGCTCCTCATGTTGAGGAGCCGGCGTGCCACCCCCATCCAGGACATAGTCGACGGTACGACGACCGAAGACCGCGCAGACCGTCGGCAGAACCACCGACTGCGTATCGGCGCGACCGAGCATCTTAATGGCAAAAGTCGAGCCCGCGGGGAACGAGACCGTGAGCTTGGAGCCGTCGTCGGCCGTGGCGCGGGCGTTGAGCAAAAGCCCTGCGTAGGAAGCCTGACGCGCCTTGACACGCTCGACAACCTCGGCCCATTTGCGCTGCAGCTCTCCGGCATCCTCGACCGCGGGCGTCTCGGCAGCACCGGCGGCGGCAACCTGGGCGGCATTGTTGGACTGGGGCTTAGGTGCCGGAGCGGTGGCAGGCGCGGGGGCCGCAACGGGCTGAGGCGCAGGCGCTGCAGGCTTGGAGACTGACACGGACGCAGAACGGGGCGCAGGCTGGGCAGTCGGAACAGCAGCTCCGCGGTCCCAAGGCATGCCACCCTGGCGCGCGGACGTAGCAGCAGGGGCAGCGGATGCCGCCGGAGCGGCAGCACGGGCGCCCGAAATGAGCGTCGGCTGTTGGGCAGCAGCGGGTACGGATGCTGCAGGCGCGGCGGCCTGAGCAGCAGCCACGCTCGCCGGCACGGCGCCGTTGGCAACCATGGCCTCCAAACGCGCCATGCGCTCGGCCAATGCCTCAATCGTTAAATCAGCCTCGGGACGTGCCAGACGCGTGCAGGCAATCTCGAGCACCAGGCGTACGTCGCTCGCGCCCCTCATCTCCAGCGCAGCATCGTCGAGCACCGTCAGCACACGGGCCAGGCGGTCGGCAGGATGCTCGCCAAAGGCAGCGGCCTCGGCAGCAAGCGCCTCGGCCTGCTCGGAGCCGCCCTCAAACAGCTCGGCACGGGCGCCGGCAACGCATGCCACGTACACGTCGCGCACATGCGCCACCAGGTCGCGCGTCAGCTCCAGCAGGTCATTGCCCTCCTCGACCTGCGCACGAATCAGTCCATAGAGCTCGGCAACGTTGCGATCGGCAATGGCGCGGGAAAACTCGCCCAGAATCTGGTCCGAAACCTCGCCTAAAAGCGAGCGGGCGTCGTCCGCATGCACAGAACCGTTGCCAAAGACGCTCAGCTGCTCCAGCGTGGACAACGCGTCGCGCATGCCGCCCTTGGCATGGCGCGCCACGATAGCCAGCGCCTCATCGTCGTAATCGAAGCCCTCCTGCTCGCACACGTATGCCAGGCGATGCTCAATATCCTCGTTGCCGATGCGATGGAAATCGAAACGCTGGCAGCGCGAGAGGATGGTCTCCAGAATCTTTTGCGGGTCGGTAGTGCACAGCACAAAGATCACGTGTGCCGGCGGCTCCTCGAGCGTCTTGAGCAGCGCGTTGAACGCCGCCGTCGTGAGCATGTGGACCTCGTCGATGATATAAATCTTGTACCTGCCACGCACCGGGGCAAAGTTGACGGAGTTGATGATCTCCTCGCGCACGTTGTCCACGCCGGTACGGCTTGCGGCATCGAGCTCGTAGACATCCGGGTGGTTACCCTCGGCAATGAGCTCGCACTCCTCACAGGTGCCGTCGGGCATGCAGCCGCTTGCACCCTCGGCGCGCGCTGCCTCGGCATTGCGGCACAGCAGTGCCTTGGCAAGGATGCGCGCCATGGTGGTCTTGCCCGTGCCGCGCGGTCCGCAGAACAGGTAGGCGTGGGACAGGCGCCCCTCGGTGATGGCGTGCTCGAGCGTCGAGACGATATGCTGCTGGCCCACCACGGAGTCGAAGGTGAGCGGGCGATACTTTCGGTACAACGATTCCATGGGTGCTCCCCCGGGTATACTGAGTCTTGTTGCCGCGACGGCCATACGGTCGCACGGCATACTGCATTCATAATAACCCGTACGGCGAGCCCGCCGCGATAGGAGTCCAAAGAGCATGGCAGACGCAGAGAGTAACCTCGTTCCCTCCGAAGCAGCCGACCAGATCGAGGTCGCGCTCGAGGAGCAGGCAGCAGCCGATGACGGCATCCTGTACCTCAACGAGTACCAGTACGAAAACGACCTCGTCACCGACTTCGCCCGTCTGGTCGCCTCGCCCAGGCGTCGCGGCTCGCTGTATGTCGCCGCGGCAATTGCCGCGCTGCTGGGCGTTGGCATGCTGGTGGCCGGCGGCAACTGGATCAAGTTTGGCGTCGTCCTGATCGTGTTCGGCGCCTTTTTGGCCTGGTGGAGCAAAAACCTGCACCACACGCTCGCCCGCGACTTTATCGATGCCGTCGAGGCCGACGAGTCCATGGGCGGCCGCTATCGCCGCGTCGCCGCCAACGAGACCGGCCTGATGGTCTGGGGCAAGAGCGGCAAATCGCAGTTCTTCCCGTTTGAGAAGCTCGACCACGTGCTCGACGGCGAGCGCATCTTTGTGGCCATGTTCGCCGACCAGGGCGTGACGATCCCCAAGGACACCTTTGTTCGCGGCGATGCCGAGCAGTTTGGCCCCTTCCTGAAGGCGCGCATCAACAAAAAGCTCCGCATCGAGACCAAAAAGAAGAAAATGAAGACCGAGAGGGCCGCAGCCGAGGCCAAGCAGGGCGACAAGGCCGACAAGCCTCAGGACAACAAGGGCAAGCAGCGCAAGCAGAAGAAGAGCAAGAAGAAGCGGTAGGGTCGGCCGACACCGAAGGCGCCCGTCCCGCGTCATTCCGGGACAACGCGCGCGGAACCGAGCGCGAGCACCGCCGATGGACCCATCTCGCCGAGCTCTCGAGCTATTTCACATCAAACCTAAAGAGCCTTCGCTCCGGCAGATCGGTCATCTTCATCGTATAAGTCCCAGGAAACGCCTTCTCAAAACGGACGGTTTCGTAATCTTCAAAGTAGTCGTTGGTATTTTGCATCATAAACGGGACAAGCAACTCGTTCTCTGCCCCCACCTGCACGGCAAATGCTGGAGACCCGCCTAAAACCGGCATCGCCTGACAAATTAAATCCGTATTGACCACAAAGTCGTAATTTGGAGAAGACTCTGGCACAAGATGCCAAAGGTACGTTTTGATTCCACCGTCTTCGTTATCCCTGTTCCGCACGCGCATTTTAACCGCAATGACGCACTTACAATTAGCGTCCTTCAGGCTCGTCTCAACATTCACGTCTCCGTATTTTGAATAGTCGTCATGAGACCGTCTAAGATATTCCCGTGGCGTCATCAACGCCGCATCATCCACGCAGAATGAATATCCCGAAGTTGGGCTGTCCTTCGAACCAAAGTATGCACCATCCATCGAAAGCCATTTCCCCGCAGGATAATACTTCTCAGGAATCACCGTTCTATTGGCGTTAACAGCGCTTATCCTTGCACCAACCGCACCAATTACAGCGCAACCGCAGAGCGCGAGCGCGGATCTCCTCGTCAAAAGAGCCGATTCCATCTCACTCACAGCCTTTCCCGCACTTCGGCGATGGCGCCATCGCGCATGCAATAAACCCTATCGGCAAGTTCCGCGAGCACTTCCCCGTCATGGCTAGACAAAAGAACCTCACGGCCCGCTGAAGCTGCCAGCGAGACGACGCGCTTGAGCATTTCAACGCCCGCTTCATCGAGGGCATTCGTTGGCTCATCGAGAACAAGCAGCTTCGGCTTTTCCATAATTGCCGCAGCTATCCCCAGACGTTGTTTCATGCCGAGCGAGTAAGTCCGGAACTTCTTCTTCTCGTCAGCATCAAGCCCCACAAGTCGCAGAGCAGAACGGATATCCTCATCGGCAGCAACACCTTTGATCTTGGCGATGAGCTCCAAGTTGTCATAGCCGGATAGGTAGCCCATAAAAGAAGGCGCTTCGATCAGCATTCCCAGACTTGGCGGAAACGAAATATCCATTCCAAGCCTTTGTCCATCGATAATAATCTCGCCTTTAGTTGGCTTAATTAGTCCACAAACCGCTCGCATGAGCATGGTTTTGCCCGAGCCGTTAATGCCCTGAAGCCCGACAACGGTGCCCGGATTTATCTCGATAGACACATTGCGCAAAACGTCAATTTTACCGATTCGCTTCGATACGTTTTTAACGTTTACAGCCATACCGTGCCCTTCCTTTCTATAAAATCGGCTCGCCAAAACCAAAATCCGCCCATCAATAAACAAGCCGCCATGATCGCAAGTGAGACCAGCGCACTCGAAGCCACCGAGACGCCCCCTTTCACCATTCCGTCCCAGCGCAGAAGCATCAATGCGTTTCCCAACAACGCGCAATGACTTGTATATGCCGAGCAAATCAAATAACTCACGAGCGTCACAAACGCGACCGATGGCCCAAATGCAAATCCAACTGCAAGCTGCATAAAGGCAAGCGATTCAAAAGCAAGAAATAGACCCGCGAAAAACGGCAGTCCATCCGCTTCGCTCGATGTAAGAAAATCCTTGCCTAAGCTTACAAGTTGAAGCGACTCGCTATGTATAACCGTGCTAAAAGAGGCGCCCGTTGCCAAACTCCAAAGCACAACAGAGCAGACCACCACGAGCAGTGAGATTGTCGTTACCACCGTAACCAAAACAAACCGCGACACCCACCACAGCCACCTCGTACGGCACCGGACAAGCGTCTGCAAGCCGAACCCCCGCAATGATTCGACTGAATAATCGAGGGTTGTATAGAGAATGAGCAGGGTGAGAAACAGCCAGCCAAGTGGAGGAACGAACATGGCCCCCGGCCTAAACTCAAACGGAGTCGACCCGGCAAAAACCAGCGCGAAATTATCTGCAAACCCCAATATTTCCGTTTTAGTACCATATATCACGGACAGTCCATACGCATAGACCAAGTTCGCAATCGACATGACCGCCATTGCAATAAAAGCAACAGCATTCCTCTTCAATACGGTTCTCAAATCCGCCGCGAGCAATCGAAACAACATCAAATCACCTCGCGCCTCTCCAACACCTTCGCAAAAAACAGCGAAACAATAAGCAGGGCTACGATCTCTACAATCCCCGCTCGAATGTCGGGCCAGTTATTGAGCGATTCCGATCTAATGCTGTTGAGAATGTTGCAGTTGAATCCAATACACTGCAAGACGCTAAAAATCCAGTCATTAACAAAGTGCCACGCAACCATGAGTAGATACGGAACGATCACAGCCTTGACTCTGCTGCGAAACACAACCGACAGACCGGTCACGGCCATGGATAAAACCCCCAGCGTCACTGCATCGAACAGCGTATAAACCAATACGTAGAGCAAGGGCTGAGTATAAAAAAGAAGAGAAAAATAGCTGTGCAAGTAAAGGCCAACGTATGTCGTTTCATCGACCCGGGGCATATACGCGGGAAACAACATCGATACGATGAGAAAATTAACGGCGAGCGGTACGGCAGTTACAACAAATGCCGAGAGGAATGACGAGATGAGCTTCACGTTGATATAAAGCCTCCTCGACACGCGCGTACATAGTTGGGCGTCGTAACCGTTCAACCGCTCAGCCAGACATGACCAGGATCCCGCCAAGAGAGCGAGCAGCGGCAAGATGTAGAAAAAAATAGTCGCCGATAGTGGCGCATTTGCGCTCACGACTATCCAGTTGCCGAAACTACTCTCGCGCGTTTGTCCAAGATAGTGCTGCGCTTGCAGGCCAAGCCCATAACCGAAAGAGAGTAGATTATTCCGCTCTTGATTCAGGTAACACCACGACTCAACAGCAGCCGCCAACGCGATCAAAACGCCCATGACGAGGGAGGCAGCAAACAGCGGGCAGCGGAACGTCTTGTGCAGCTCGTGCCGCAGGACTCCCTTATTGTTAATCATGAATCCTCCTTCCCGCCCAGGCCCGCTGGCCCGGGCGGGTATCCATTCAAACTACGCCGGCAACTTCGAGAAGCGCCCAACGCAATCAGGACTCCAGACTCCATTAACGGTGCCATAGCCAGACTCAGCCCAAGCCGTCAGACGAGCCGCTGAACGCCCGCTCTCGCGAACCTGGTTGTACATCTCCCACTTTCCATAATGGTTGGAACGATATACGCCCTCGGTGCAATTTGCGCCACCGCTACCGTTTGTGTTGTAAGCTCCATCCACATACAAACGAAGTGGCTTGCCCGAATACCCCAAGATGTTGATATAGAGCGAGGAAGAATTGTCTTTCCGGCGATAGCCCGTCGCGCTTGTCCCGGAACATTGGAAACTAAATCCCGTATCCGCGTTGTTAACACAAGTCGCTATTCCGCTGTCGGCATTCTGCGTAACGCTTGAAACCTGAGAAGTGTCAAACTCCTCCTGAGCAAACGATACGATAGGAGCCCCCAGGGAAAGCCCCGCAATAATCGCAAGGCTCACTCCGATGCGGCCAATGGCGTTCTTTAACTTAATCATGGCCTTCTCCAATCAAAAGCGGTTAACAATGCGTCGACGCACGGCAACCTTTGCATGAATGGAGAAAGATGTCTGTAAACACTCGCTATTGAGTTGATAATCCAGGCGTTTACACGTTATCCACCTGCGATAACAATGAAATAAGCTCCGCTTTGTTCTTGATCTTCAACTGGCGATAAGATGCGGATCGCAACGCTTGCACCGTAGATGCAGCATAACCTACGTCCTCCGCAATGGTCTTTGTCGTTGCGCCCTCTGCCGTCATCAGCAAAATTTGCGACTGAACATCAGAAAGGGAGCGCGATGTAAGCAAAGCCAGCTGGCGCACGCGAGCCGTTTCGGCGAACCCATTCGCACGGTACTCCAAGACGGCCCTCTCGTTCTCAACCGAGTGGGCGAGCGCGATGTGCGTGACGAACATGGGCACAGACCAGCAGACGACCACCGTTGCCACGACGACATTGACAGCCGAACTATGCCCCAACAGCGACGCAAGGAACAGCGGCTCGAAAACCATCAGATCCTGCGCCATGTTGAGCAAGACGGCCCAGACAGGAGCCGTCGCCCCAAAGCAAAGCATCCATACCCCAAGCATTTTGCGCTGCGGACAGCTTCGCAGCACTACATATGTGAGCAGCATCCCCGCCAGCACCACGAACCCATGAATTCGCCCCCTACTGGCCGCATAGATTGAAGCAGCGACACCTATTGACACCAATGGCACGATAGCCCGAGCACGGGCATGCACCTTAAACGGACGCAGCCCAACAGCGAGCGAAGCTGTAGACGCCACGCCGCAAAACAGGACCGGCACAGCCATCAACGGAACGCGTATGCACCTCCATGCCGAGATATAGATAAAAGACCATTCCGCAGCAGACAGTATCGCCCACATGCACGGACCTCCGAGCTCAATCGCCTCACCTGCTCTATCCAGCGCAGCTTCACGATTCGGTTTTCCACCCGCGTAGCGTAGCGACAGAAGCAGTCCGAGACCCAATGCATAGCTTGAGAGAGAAAAAGCGACAGCCCACGAAACACCGGATCCCCAATCGCTATCCGCCATTACCAACGGTCCAGCCGCAAGGAGGATAAAAAATAATGTGAGCAGGTATCGAAACAGCCGGCGCGTTCGAGCTGATGCCAACATATCGTCAGCATGCCGCTGCGGCAGCTCAGGCCCTACAGTATCACCCTCACCCGCAAACAACGCCACGAGCTCGCGTGAGCCCGCAACTGACGCCTTCCCGTATGCTCGGTGAAGCGTTGTTCGCACCGTCGATGGCTTCGTATCCGTCTCCTTGGCAATTTCCGCCGGCGTTTTCCCTTTGAGCAGCAGTCGAACAAACTGCTCTTCTCTAGGCGACAGGGCAGGGGAAAACGCCTCCGCATCGAATGGGTCAGACGCGTGGGCGATATCCGAATTGTTGTCCCGTTTTCTCCTTAGTAACATGCATACGAAAGCAGCGGCGATAGCAGACCCCATCGCAAGCAATGCAATGATCGCGGCATCGCTTGCGAAGTATGCCGCCTCAACAGCCGGAACAAGGCCAATAGGGACTGCCACGAGCACAGAACGGGCAAACACGTCGCTCTGCCCCCGACCAAAGGCGCGGGAGCAGCGAAACAGCGGGGCCACAGCCAATGCGAGATAGACCAACGGAATTAAAAGCGCAAGGCCAATTGATGCGGCCGAAACAGAGGGTATCCCCCATGGCTCGGGGACAATTCTCCATGAAACTCGACAGCAAAACAGCAGGCAAGACAGGACGGCTATTGTTTCTGTAAAAATCGCGTTCTGCAGGCGACGATTCTCTCTTTCGTCGGTCGGCGTCGCCCCCTGCGTCAAAGGAGAGCCCGCCGTGTCCCAAATAACATATGAGAGGAGCAACGCCCCAGCAAAGCACGAGACGCACGAAACGCCATGCAACAGCCAGATCGGTGCAAACACGAATGGAATAGAATCTCCGCGAGCATAGAAGGCCAAGTCAACCCACTCGGGAACCGTTGCAATAACACCAAGGAAAACACCGATAGCACCGAGATGCCTCGGCCGTCTCATTCCCCCCTTGCATAGCGCAGCACCATGAACAAACGCCGCGAGGCATGCGCCCAGGATAACGAGCCAGGTCATTGCACCTGACGCCAGGCCGATTGAAGATGAAAACCGGTGATAAGGGGTGACCGCCATTACGACAAGCGCAATGGCGCAGGCAGATGTAGCAGAACGGCGGGAAAAAAGCATATGGCCTCCATAGCGTGTCATTATATCGCTCGAGCCGCTCGTTTATCTCTGTTCCCACACCAGCCAGCATCAACGATTCAGGCGAACTCCAATCCGAGCCAGATCACGGTCCAGCTTTTGTCCGCAGCCCCCGCTCCAAAATGGGATGCGGTTTCCTTTTGAGCGCCGGTTCGGAAAGTCCGTCCCGTTCCAGGCCATTATTCTGGGATGCAGCTTCCGCAAGCTGCCCCCTTTGGAAAGCGCATCCCATTATTTGGTTGAAAACCGGTCCCCCACTTTCCGAACGAGCCGAAACGACCCGAACCGATCGGGCCACCTCATCCCCGTTTCCTCGCCATCTGCCCGAGCGTGCTACACTAGCAGCATCTATGCCACCGCGAACGGCTTGGCCCCGCGCCCGCCGCTCGCAAACGAACTTTAAACGCACGAGGGTTGGCCATGCCGCTTTTCTCGCAACATACCGCCCGGTTCTCGCCGGACGTTCCTTTGGAGGGCACCAGCTCTCGCGAGCTGCTCAAGCGGTACCAGCCGCTCGAGACGCTTGCGACCGGCGGTTTTGGCTCCATCGAGATCTGCCGCGACACGCACCTGCGCCGCCGCGTCGCCATTAAGCGCATCCCCCTTATCAACGGTTCCGGCATGCCCGCCAGCGACATCATGGATGTCCTGCGCGAGGCGCACACTGCCGCTATGCTTCAACATCCCAATATCGTGCAGGTTATCGACTTTACGCACGATACAGCCTATGCCTACCTGGTTATGGAGTATGTCGACGGCATGTCGCTGGCCGAGTTTTTGCATCGAGTTGACGGCCATTCGCTCACCTTTGACGAGGCCGCGGCAATTGCCGACGCGCTGGGCCAGGCGCTTACCTTCGCCCATAGCAATGGCGTGCTCCACCTAGACATTAAGCCCGCTAACGTGCTCATCGACCACTCGGGCAATGTAAAGCTCACCGACTTTGGCATGGCGCGGCTGTCGTCCGCCGGTGGCTTTGGCGGCTCGCGCGGCGGCACCATCGGCTACATGCCGCCCGAGCAGCTCGATATCGAGACCGGCACGGTCGACGAACGCGCTGATGTCTTTGCCCTTGCCTGCGTTATCTATGAGGGCTTGTGCGGCAGCGCTCCCTTTATGGCGGCCACGCCCGCCGACTCGCTCGACCGTATCATCGGCGGCGCCACCTATCCCAGCGAGCTGATACCACACTTCCCCCCGGGAGCCGAGGCCACGCTCATGAGCGCGCTCTCCCCCATGCCGCAGGACCGCCCCAGCAGCATCGAGGCATTTTGCGACCAGCTCCTTGCCGGTCTGGGCAGCGTACGCGAGGGCCGTCGCAGCTTGGAGCAAATGGTTGGCGAGCTTTCGGATGACGAGCAGGAGCTCGACGATATCGAGCCGTCGTACTACGAGGACGACGCCATCGAGGTCGACCCCGCACTCGGCTGGGCGGGCACGCGCTGGAACCATGCGCGCGACTACACCATGCGCGCTATCTCGGCGCTAGCGTGCGGCACCTTTAGCTTTTTGCTGATGCAAACGGCTGGGGTCGCGGCGCTTCCCGGCCTGGTCATTGCGGCTATCGCGATCGGAGCGGCGGCCGGCCTGGCCCCCCAGATTGGCTCGGCCATCTCGGCTGTGGGCTTTTTGGTGCTCATGGCAAACGCCACCATGCAGGCACAGGGTATCCTGTCGATGTTGCCCGTCGCGGTGATCTTTGCCGCCGCTATGTCCGGTTGGTGGATCGCCTGGGGTCGCACCGAGGCTGCCGCGAGCGCCGCACTCACCTGTGCACTCGCGCTTGGCTGTCTGACCGGCAATACCTTCCTGGCAGCTGCGGTCACCGCCGGCGTCGCGTCATTTTGGCTCGGCCCGGCAAGCGCCGCCGCGGCAACGGGCATGGGCGCACTTTTTGCCCGTCTGGCCACGGTCGCGCTTTCAGCCGGAGGCGTGCTGGGGCTCGGTAACGTTGCCGCAGCGCTGGGAGACCCACTCCTTTGGGCTGCCTTTGTGCTGGTAGCGGCAACTGCCGCGGCGTCATCTGCGCTGCTCAATGCCCATGCCAAGCGTGCCGATCAGGGCTCAAACCTTGCCGCAATCGCCGCCATCGCTTTCACCGGCATCGGCTGCGCAGCGGCGTCCTGTCTTGCACACCATATGGAAATTGCCAGCCTTGCAGCCGCGGTCGTCGCCAAGGCGGCGGTTGCGGGAACCCTATCCTCTATAATCGTTGGGATATGCCTATATTTGCTCGGATACCAAAGAACCTATACGGAGAGTGATCTTTCGTGAACTTCCTGAACATCTTCGAGGACCACGTGGCCGGCATCTTCGGTGCCACCCGTGCCCCGTTCTCCTTTAAGAAGCTTGCCAAGCAGGCCGCTCGCGACATGGAGGATCAGACTCTGGTGATCAATGGCGTCAACACGGCGCCGGCACTCTATACCATCCTGATCGCCGCCGACGACGACCCCATGCTCGCCCCGTACTACCCCGAGCTTTCGCGTGAGGTCCGCGAGTTCGTGAAGGCGCAGGCCGAAAAGCGCCGTTATGTCTTTGTCGGCGAGCCCCTCGTGCGCTTTATGATCGATCCGCAGCTGCGTGCCGGCAAGTTCTCGGTCTTTGCCGAGAACGTCGATGCCCCCACGCTCGGCCGCCTGTACGAAGAAGAGCGCGCCTATCAAAACGGTCTGGGCCAAAACAACTCCGCCGCAAGCCGTGCCGCCAGCGCCCCGCGCGCCGGCCAGCAGCAGTTTGCTGCCCCGCAGCAGCAGCGCCCCGCCGCCATGCCCCAGCAGCAGCCGACGCCTCGCGCCGCCGCTCCCGACCCGCTTGCCGTAGCAGATCCCTTCGCGCCTAGCGTCCCCGACCCCGCCGCTCCTATCCCGGTGCCGCAGACCGTCTCGCGCGACGCGCTTGCCGGCATGGGCGGAGCCGCCGCGACCGGTGCCGCCGTGGGCCTAGGCGCCGCAGCCGGCATCGCCTCCAACATGGCGAGCACTCGCGCCCCGCAGCGCCCGCTCGCCCAGCTCGTCGACGTCGTGAGCGGCGAGAGCCATAGCATCACCTCCGCACAGGTGACTATCGGTCGCGAGCGCTCAGTTTCCGATATTGCCCTGCGCGACCCCAACGTGTCGCGCCGCCACGCCCAGCTCACCTTTACGGGCTCGGATTGGTCGATCGAGGACCTCAATTCCACCAACGGCACGCTCGTCAACAACCGCCGCATTACGCGCTGCCCGCTGCGCAACGGCGATCTGCTGACGTTTGGCCTGAGCACCTTTGAATTTAGGGGATAGTCGCTTATGAACATCGATATCGTCCTTTTTGCAGGCCGCATCGTCCTGGTCGCCCTGCTCTATATCTTCCTGTTCGCCGTCATGAAGACCGGCGTGGGACTTGTGCGCGGACAGCGCCGCGACTCGGCTATCTGGACGATCGATGTGGACAAGGGCCCGCGCGGCATCCGTGGCATCCACGTAGACATGCTCGGCCCCGTCATCGTCGGTCGCTCGCCATCTTCGGACATCTGCATCAACGAACCGTTCGTCTCGGCCTCGCATGCGCGCTTTTCGCTGCAGGGCCCGGCGCTCATCATCGAGGACCTCAACTCGCTTAACGGCACGCTCGTCAACGGCCGCCAGCTTGTGGAGCCTGCAACGCTGCGTGAGGGCGACGAAGTCCAGATTGGCGACGTGGTCATGAAGGTGAACCGTCGATGATCGACGAGGAGAACAAGTCCGCAACTATGACCGAGGCACCGGCTGCCGCCACAGCTGCGCCGGCCCACGCCGCTCCGGCGGGCTCCGCACCCGTGGAACCCGAGGACACCGTATTCTCCCTGCCTCTTTCGCATGTAACGCATGATATTTCGGATCTCGCCGATAACGAGGACGAAGAGAATGCCGTAGCGGCGCCCATCGGCGCACATGCTGCGGATCAGCCCACAGCGCCCGAAGCAACCCCGACGCCAGCTCACTTTGCAGAGCCCGTCGCCGCGGCAATCAACGAGAGCGCTGCGGTGTTTGCGGCACCCGAGCCCGCCGCGCCGGCGTTTCCCATAGCCCCGTCATCCGAGGTTGCGCCCGCGTCTACGCCGGCGCCCGAGGCAGGGCCATCCCCCGAGGACGGCCCTGCGCCCAAGACCCCGCAGCCTGCGCCCGCAAGCGAGTCCGATGCCGTGGCCGAGCCCGCCGCCCAGTCGCAAAGCACGCCCGCGCCGTCGCACTTTGCGACACCCGAGCCTATAGACGTCAGCCCGCAAGACGACGAGTCGACCGCCCGCGTGCCCGAGGAGCCCGACTCTCCGGACACCGGCGATTCCGAATCAAACGCCGAGACCGACACCGTCTCTCCCGGTGACACAGCCGAGATCGACGTAGCCGCCGTTGAAGCCAAGCTCAAAGACCCCGGCTCGACCATGAGCTTTGAGCCCCTGACCGAGGAGCGCATCGAGACCGACTCGACCTATGATGCCGGCACCACCACGCAACTCATGTGGGGTGCCCGCTCCGACGTTGGCTGTGTGCGCCCGCACAATGAGGATTCCTACCTGGTGCAGTCGCCGCTCTTTTGCGTATGCGACGGCATGGGCGGTCACGCCGCCGGCGAGGTAGCCTCTTCCATCGCCGTCGAGACTATTGCCAAGACGGCCCCGCAGTCCGCCGACGCAGCACGCCTGGCCGCAGCCGTCGAGGCAGCCAACGCCGCCGTAATCGAGGCCGCCCTGAACGGCCTAGGCAAGCCCGGCATGGGCTGCACAGCCACTTGCGCCTATATCGAAAACGACACGCTCGCCATCGCCCACGTGGGCGACTCTCGCGCCTACCTGCTCCACGAGGGCACGCTCATCCGCGTGACCCGCGACCACTCCTACGTGGAGGAGCTCGTGGACGCCGGCGAGATAACGGCAGACGAGGCTCGCGTCCACCCCAACCGTTCGGTCATCACCCGTGCGCTGGGCTCAGACCCCGCCATGTATGCCGACCACTTCACTCTGCATATCGAGGAAGGCGACCGCCTGATCCTGTGCTCTGACGGCCTTTCGAGCATGATTCCCGATAGCGATATCGAGAACATCGCCACGCAGTCCTCAACCGCGCAAATCTGCGTCGACAACCTAGTGGACGCGGCGCTTGCCGCCGGCGGCCACGACAACGTGACCGTAGTAGTCGTTGACCTGGTTGACGATGGCGTTATGCGCGAGGCGCAACGCGTGCGTCGCCGCAACGTCACCATCGGCGTCGTCTTAGGTCTCGTCTTGGTGCTGGCGGCTGCCATCTGGGCCTACACGGGTGTCACCGGCTCGTACTACCTGGGTACCTACCAGGGCAATGTCGCCGTCTGGCGCGGCCTGCCCGGCAAGCCACTCGGACTCAAGCTCCACTGGCTCGAAAGCGAAACCAGTATCAAGCTGTCCGACCTGCCCGAAGACACGCAAAACCGCCTCAAGGCGGGCATTCCGCAAACAAGTGTCGACGATGCGCAGGACACGATATCCAAGTACCGCCACCAGATTGACGAGGAGCAGACCCGCCAGGTGATCGACGCGCAAACGATTCGCGACAACACCGACCAGGGATCGACCTCCGAATCAGATTCCGAGAAAACCGCCGAACAGTCCGCCGAGGCCGAAGCCTCCGATAAGAATTAGAAAGGGAGTGCCGCTTATGAGTCGCCGCAACACCGAACTGCTCTTGCTCATCGCCTCGGCGTTCCCCGTCATCCTGCTGTATGCGATGTACGTCCTCACCGCGGGCGCTGCCATCTCCTTTGAGACGCTCGCCGTACCGATCGGCCTCTTCGCCGCCTTCGCCGCAGCACATATCGCCGTGCGCATCTTGGCGCCTGGCGCCGACCCCGCCATCCTGCCCATCGTATTTATACTTTCGGGCATCGGCATCACGTTCGTGACACGCCTCGCCCCCGCTCTCGCCATCTCACAGCTCATCATCCTGTTTGTCTCGGTGGCGCTCATGGTGGGAACGCTTGCACTGGTCAAAAACCTCGACGTGGTCATGCGCTACAAGTACACCTTTGGCATTATCGGCATCATTCTGCTGATGCTGCCCATCTTTATCGGCACCACGATCTCGGGCTCCAAGCTGTGGATTCGCATCGCGGGCTTTACCATCCAGCCCGGCGAGTTCGCCAAGGTCTTTATCGTGCTGTTCCTGGCCGGCTACTTGGCCGAGAACCGCGAGCTGCTCTCCATCTCCAACCGCAAGATCCTGGGCTTTAAGATCCCTCGCCTGCGACTGCTGCTGCCGCTGTTTGCCGTGTGGGGTGTGTGCCTGCTCGTCGTCGTCTTCGAACGCGACCTGGGTTCGGCCGTGCTGTTCTACACCATCTTCTTGCTGATGCTCTACGTTGCCACGGGACGATTCTCGTATGTCGTTATCGGCCTCGCGCTCTTAGCCGTTGGAGCCGTGGGCGCCTACAAGTTCCTGTCTCACGTTCAGGTACGTTTCCAGGTTTGGGTCGATCCTTTTAAGGACGCCCAGGGCCAGGGCTACCAGATCGTCCAGTCGCTCTTCTCGCTTGCCGATGGCGGTCTGGTCGGTGTTGGCATCGGCAACGGCATGGCCAACAACATCCCCGTCGTCGAGTCCGACTTTATCTTCTCGGCTATCGGCGAGGAGATGGGCCTTTTGGGCGGCGGCGCCGTGCTCATCCTGTTTATGCTCTTTGCCGTGCGTGGCCTCACCACGGCTGCCCGCGCTAAATCCGACCTCGCAGCCTTTAGTGCCACGGGCCTTACGGCCGCCATCAGCTTCCAGGCCTTCTTGATCGTTGGCGGCGTAACCCGCCTGATCCCGCTGACCGGCGTCACCCTGCCTTTTATGAGCCAGGGCGGCTCCTCGCTGCTGGCGAGCTTTATCATCGTCGCGCTTCTGCTGCGCGCCGGTGACGAGGCAACCGGACGCGAGGCCGAGCTTACCGGCACCGGCACCATGGCCGCCATCACCGATGATCAGGTCGCATCTGCCGCCGCCCCGACGGGCACGCGCTTTGCCACCTCGTCTTCCTACGGCAGTGGCAGCCATTCCGTCGGCTCGCGCATGCGCCGCCGCCTGCTCGACACGCCTGAATCCGGTGTGCTCGGCCGCGTTGCGCTCGCCAACCGTCTAACCCGTGCGGTGCTAGCCTTTACGGCGCTGTTTGCCATCCTTATCGGCAACCTCACCTATGTCCAGGTCATCAAGGCCAAGGACTATCAGGATATGCCGACCAACAACCACACCATCGCCCGCTCCAAGTACATCCAGCGCGGCTCCATCATCACGTCCGACGGCGTGACGCTGGCCGAGTCGCTGCAGCAGGAGGACGGCACCTACGTACGCTCCTACCCCAACGGCAACCTGGCAGCGCACGTGGTTGGCTACGTGAGCCAGCAGTTTGGCACCACCGCCATCGAGAGTGTCATGAACGACACGCTCACCGGCTCCAAGGATTACTCCAGCTGGAACAACGCCATCGCGTCGCTCGCGGGCCAGACCCAGCCGGGCAACACCGCCAAGCTCACCATCGACTCGCGTATCCAGACAGCTGCCGAGCAGGCACTCAAGGGCTTTAAGGGCGCTGTAGTGGTCATCGACCCGCGTACCGGCGCGGTACTCGCATGTGCCAGCTCGCCCACCTACGACAACACCAACATCGACGCCCTGCTGCAGGCGGGCGGCGGCGAGGACGGCTCCATGTACAATCGCGCCATGGACGCGCTGTACACGCCGGGCTCCACGTTTAAGGTCGTTACGCTTTCCGCGGCACTCGAGACCGGTACCGCCAGCCTTACCAGCACCTACCAGGCGCCCGGCTCCATGGACATCGGCAACGCACCGGTCATCAACTATGCCAACGAGAACTACGGCACCATCAGCCTGCAGCAGGCCTTTGCCGTGTCCTCCAACGTCGTCTTTGGCCAGGTGGCAAACGAAGTTGGTGCAAACACGCTCGTGCAGTTTACCAACGCCTTTGGCTACGGCCAAGAGCTCGGCCAGGACCTGACCTCCACGGCCTCCATCATGGCCGACCCGTCGCTCATGACCGAGTGGGAGACCGCCTGGGCCGGCGCCGGCCAGCCTGTCGGCATGGACCACACGCCCGGCCCGCAGACCACCGTCATGCAAAACGCCGTGATTGCCGCTGCCATCGCTAACAGTGGCGTGGTCATGGACCCGTACTTTGTAGCCCAGGTACTCGCCCCGGACGGAACCGTGGTTAAGACCACGCAGTCCCGCTCGCTGGGCCAGGCTGTCAGCTCTGCCACGGCCGACCAGGTCAAGCAGGCCATGCTCGCCGTCGTCCAGTCCGGTAGCGGCACCGATGCCCAGATCCCCGGCGTCAAGGTCGCCGGCAAGACCGGCTCGGCCGAGATCGGCGGCACCAACGTCAACTCGATGTTCGTTGGCTTTGCACCTTACGATTCACCCACGGTCGCCATCTCGGTGGCCTTGGAGGATTACGACAAACACGACGTCAAGGCGGCCAAGATTGCCGGCATCGTCCTGACCGCGGCGCTCGCCGCACAGGGAGCGTGATGCCCATGATCGAATCGGACACCCGAGGCGCACCGCGGCCGAAGAGTTAGCGGCAACGCGCCACACGGCCCCAGCGGCCACATCGTAGGTACTACACACATCGTTGAGCGAATAGTTATGTTAGGAGCAGGAATGGAACAGAGGGTCCTCGGGGGAAGATACCTCCTCAAGGATAAGGTGGGGACAGGCGGTATGGCGACCGTCTACCGTGCACAGGACCAGGTCCTCGACCGCACGGTAGCCGTCAAGATCATGCTGCCGCAGTATGCTGGCGACGCAACCTTCGCCGCACGCTTTAAGCAGGAGGCCCAGGCAGCAGCCGGTCTCTCCTCCCCCTATATCGTGGGCGTCTACGATTGGGGCAAGGACGGCGACACCTATTACATCGTCATGGAGTACCTGCGCGGTACCGACCTTAAGAGCGGAATCAAGAGCCACGGTGCCCTCGACCCCAAGAAGGTCGCCCAGATCGGATCGCAGATCAGCTCTGCACTCTCGGTCGCCCACAAGCACGAGATCATCCACCGCGACATCAAGCCGCAGAACATCATGGTGCTGCCCGACGGCAACATCAAGGTCATGGACTTTGGCATCGCGCGCGCCAAGAACAGCCACCTCACGCAAGACAACAACGTGCTGGGAACCGCCCACTACGTCAGCCCCGAGCAGACCCGCGGTCAGGACCTCGGCCCCACCTCGGATATCTACTCGCTGGGCGTCGTGATGTATGAGTGCGCCACCGGCCGCGTTCCCTTTGACGGTGACGACGCTATCTCGGTCGCACTCAAGCAGGTCAACGAGCTGCCTATTCCGCCGAGCCAGATCAACTCCGGTGTCGATGCCGACCTTGAGCGCATCATCCTTAAGTGCATGGAGAAGGACCCGGCAAACCGCTTCCAGACCGCCGACGAGCTGCGTCAGGTGCTCAACAGCTACCTGTCCGGTCGTGCCGTCAACATTTCAGAGCCCACGCGCATCATCGGTGCCCCCGGTGAGCTTGGCGCCACCAAGACTCGCGAGCTTTCCGATCAGACGCGCGCCATGGTGCGTCCCGTCTCGGGCGTGAGCGGCCAGAATACCGCCCGTAGCTCGGTTTCGGGCTCCACCGGCTCCTACGAGGTCGAAAAGCCCAAGTCCAACAAAAACAAGATCATCGCCGCCGTGGTGGCAGCTGTTGCCGTCATCGGCATCGTGGTGGCCTTTGCCACAGGACTCTTTGGCGACGAACAGGTCACCGTGCCCGACGTGCTGGGCAAGGACCAGCAGACTGCCGTCGAGCTGATCAAGGAGGAAGGCCTTGAGGTCGGCACCATCGACCAGAGCTATAACGACGATGTCGACGAGGGCAAGGTTGCCGAGCAGACCCCCAACGGCAACACCAAGAAGCCCAAAGGCACCAAGGTGAACCTGGTGATCTCCAAGGGCCCCAAGCCCTCCGAGAAGGTTGAGGTTCCCCAGCTTGTCGGTCTAACCAAGGACCAGGCAGAGGCGGCACTGGCAAGCGTTGGCCTAAAGGGCAACGCCACCGAGGAGGCCAACGAGGCCGATGAGGGCCAGGTCTTTGAGCAGGGCACCGAAGCCGGTAAGGAAGTCGAGAAGGGCACGACCATCTCGTACAAGGTCTCGAGCGGCCCGGATACCACGTCCGTCCCCGACCTGACCGACATGACCGAGGCCCAGGCGCGAAACGCCCTCGATATGGCAGGCTTTGGCGTCGACGTGAGCTACCAGGAGAACGACTCGGTTACCGAGGGCACCGTGATCAGCTGGAACCCCAGCGGCAAGCAGAAGCCCGGTGCCACGATTACCGTCGTCATTGCCAAGAAGTCCGGCAAGGCCAGCGTTCCGGGCAACCTGTACGGCAAGAGCATCTCTGCCGCCGTCACCGCGCTCAACAACGCCGGTTTCTATAACATTGGCTTCTGTGACCAGAACGGCAATCCCGTGAGCGGTAACGAGGATGCCACCGTTACGGGCGTCTCCCCCACCGGCAAGCAGTCCACCGACAGCACGATTACGCTGACGGTTGCACTTTCTGGCTCGGGCTCGGGTTCGGGCACGAGCACGGGCGACGATTCCGGTACGACCAACTAGTCGCCACCCAACCGCTCATTACGGCTCTCGCCGCAAACATATTCGCTCACAGGCGCCCGCTTGCTCCCCCAGCAAGCGGGCGCTTTGCGTTTCTCAGTAGGCATCTGGTGATTTGATTTGGAAAATGTAGACGAACCCGCAGCCGGACGGGTAGAATGTTTTTAGAAAACGACGCATCCCGCGTAAGTGTTAAGGAGCGCGGGCGGCCTAGTTTTCTAACGTGTTAAACGGCCGGGCTGCAACCCCGGCCGTTTTTATTTGCGCTTGCGGCGCAAACGCCGAGAACCGTCCGCACCGCGCGTGCGCCTACGGACCTTAAACCGAACCTCATACGAATCAAGAAACGCAATGATGAACGTGCCGACCGTCGCAAGGGCGGCGAGCGCGTTAAGGAATTTCAGCAATTGGGGACCTCCGATCAAGTCTTCGGCCGCCCGCGCACGGAATGCGTCGCACACACGATTCTAACCGATGCAGCCCTGATGATGCGGGCGACGGGAAGGGTGGCGCGAGCGGAGCTAGACGAAATGCGACCCATGGGAGCGTTACAGAGAGCCACAACGAGAGCGATTCCGCGCGTCGCAGGGGCCGCCCATAAGCGGGACCCATCGGCCGCGAGGCCGATGGCTACGCCCTCGCGCAAGCGGCCGAGCTAGAAATCAATCGTCCCGGCGACGTTCTCAACGTTCTTCCTATAGGCTGCCCGGGAGGCATCTTCACGCGCTCGACGCTTTTGTTCCCTCTCAAGGTATTCGGCCTCAAGCCTGTTGGCTTCTTCCACGCACAGGATGAGGGTGTCGCGGTGGTAGTCCCTCACCTCTTCGATGGTGGTCCCGTTGAGGACTATTTCGTCACCGGCAACCGATGCGATATGTGGCCTATGCATGGTGGTAAATCTTGGCGGCAAGTCCCAGGACTTCAAGAAGAGCTCGCACCACAGAGAGCTGGGGCGTCTCGACAATCGGAACGGCACTTCGTACAGGGCACTCCCCCTCGTTCCGTCGTTCCTCGGTTCTCCCACCTCATCGACCACAATACCGACGATTCTGATGGGCTCAGAGCCCTCGCCCTCTTCTTCGCGTTTTTTCGAAGACGTCTGAGCGATGCGGCGCTTGGGCGCAACCGACGGCTTCTTCTTGACCCCATAAAGAGTCGCAAGCAAATCGTTATAGCCACGAGACTCGACCCCATCGCCCAAGTCGACCGCCAATTTCCCCTTGAGGAAGGTCGGGAGGCTTTCCTCAACGCCCCCTTCCTTTATTACCGGGATAAACTTCCTCTCATTATGCCCAGAGAACAGTTCTCCGCTGATGATATGGCCCTCGTATCCAACCCCGCCGATTCTCGCATCGGCCTTCTGCTTATATGCTGGGGTGCAGACGATAAGAACATAGTCCGACGACCTGACCGACTGCTCCATGAACTGCGGCAACCTGTCACCCAGCTCGAGATCATATTGGTCCAGGACTGCATCGATCCCGTCCGACAGAAGGCGGTCGGCCAGCGCCTTTACCCATTCGCGGTGTTCTTCGCTTTCCCATGCGTAGGATATGAAAACCTTAGTCAACATGACCCCCAAAGACTAGTCCGAAATCTACAGTCGCTCATATGCCCTCTTCACGAGCTCACCCATTAGCCTCCTGCGCTGACCGAGGAAGTCCTCGTAATCAAGCTCTTCGAATCCGAGGGGCAGGGCGTGTTCCTCGCAGTTGCGGCGGTATTCGTCCTCGCCCAGGGCTTCACGGTACCTCCTGACGTACTCATTCGGGGCATCATCCGAGATGTAGATGTTGTTCTGGTAGTCAACAAGGGTGAAGTTGCCTCGGTTGCTGCGCTGTGAAAGGTAGCCCTTGGCCTTCAGGTAGTTATCTGGGAACAGATGATGCTTGTCCAGAGCCTTTTTGGAACCTGATGAGCCGGTAAGCAGCAGTTGAGAAAGAGGGGCCGTGCTGAACAGCGCCTTGGCACCGAGCACGACCTGAGCCGCGACGAAGCCCCACCAGGTCGGGCCCGTCGCCTCGTTTGCGTCGAGGGAGCTGGGCAGCGTGATGGAGAAATAATCGTCCGTCATGATGGCAGCGAGTCTACGGTCGAAGTACGCCCGGAACTCATCGGCGGTCTCAAGGCGCGAGACGTCGTTAAGCTGCTGCTCGAACTCGGATTCGAAGGACCCCACATAGAGCCCCGTTATGGCTGCGGCGAAATACCAGCGCCGCACGAGCCCGCGCACAGCCAGTGGCTCCATGTCGAACTCATAGCGCCCGATAAGGTAGAACGCATAGCAGAACATGAGCGCGTTGCCCGACCCCACCTGGTCAGAGCAGACGTAGCCCGCCTCCGCCAGCGTGTTGATGAAGGCATGCCAGTTGTTCAAGTCGAGCACGAGATCGAGGGCGCGACCAAACGTGGCAAAGTTCTCGGCCCGCGTCTCGGGCGTCGTTTCCTTTGTCTTGAGATCTCGCCCGCGAAGAATCTGGTAGGCATAACGCAGGCGACCCCTCTTGAACCCCACGCCCACCGTGGCGCGAATGATATGCGTCGGCGAGACGGTCATGAGCGGGTTGTACGAGGTGCCCTTTGCGGGCGCATGGCTCATGGCGCAGAACTCCTCTATACGCTCCCTCATGGCAGGTTCGTAGACCGAAAGCAGGGTCATGATGAAGTCATCCTGCTTAAGCGCCTGCCCTTGCGAGTTCACACGCACGAAGATGTCCGATACGGTCTCCTCGTCAGCCGATTCGGAAATCTCCAGCGTCGGCAGAAGATAACGCTCAAGCCCGAGTAATGCGTTGAGCCCGCTCTCGACGGCATCCTCGCCGTCATCGTCGAGTTCGGGTTCTCCCTTTTTGGCATTCGCCTCGTTAAGGCGCTTGATGAACGCCCTGCGATAGGCGCTCAGCTTGTTGTCGTGGTTCGCCGCGAAGGCCTCGGATACGTCCGGCACATAGCGCGAATCCTTCTCGGTCGAGGCGTCGGCATTCTTGAATGAGCGTGCGATGGGGTCGTAGGCGACCTTCACCGTACGCTCCCTGAAGTTCTTGTCTCGCACGGACACGCCGTACAGCGAGCTCAGGAGAGCGGTGAGTCTCTGCTGTCCGTCGATGACAAGGGACTTGGGGACGGCATACACCTTTTGGTTCGAGCCTATGGCAGACTTCTTGCCCGCGTTGTCGCTCGGAGAGTCCCACAGCATCACATAGCCGATAGGGTATCCGCGGAGCATGGAATCAAGCAGGTCGCGGACCTTTTCGTTGCCCCACACGAAGGGTCGTTGCAGGTCGGGCAGACCGATCTTGCCCGTCTGAACGTCCTTCAGGATGTTACCAACCTCCAGCGATATGGGGTTATAGATGGAATTTGGCACTATAGTTCACCGACCTTCTTGGCGTACAGGTTGAAAAGATGGACGACTATCTTCTCCTCATCCCCACCGAAGTCGACGCCATAGGCAGCTTCGACAGCAGCGTCGAGCGCCTTATGCGCAGACATCAGCTCGGGGAAGAACGTTTCGTTCTTGGGATCGTACATGTCCGCGAGCGTCGCACCTTCTTGGGCATCCCGGGCGTCGAGCACGGCTTGGGCGCAACGCTCAACTTCTTCGCGTTGGGATTCCGTGGGCTCGGGCCAGACGAAGTTGTTGTAGTCAATACCAGCCGAGTACTGATAATCATCTTTCAGTCTTCCGGTCACGACCCTAACCCATGCATTATGAAATTGGGACTGCAACACCCCATATTGATAGAGAGTTGCATTTGGGATAAGACGAACTTTATTGCTACAAAAGACCTCAGCATCGACGAACCCCATTGGGATGTATCGCCTTCGGCTTGATGAAACCTCTGGTATCAAGATTGAATCTGTATCCGACAGGATTTCAGTTCCAAAATGGGCAGGGCACTCTGCAGCCTTAACGGTCTGACTTCTCTTGCTCTTGAGCCGTTACCGGCGCACCGCTTCAACCCTTTCCCTGCATTTAGGCAGATTCTTTAGCTCATCCCAATTTGCGTTCCCAAGCCATAAACACCAACGGCTTTTGCCACGGATAAATTCTTGTGATCCAAGCCACTTGTGAAAGAATTTCTCTGCACCAGGTTCAATTTGCAAGAATTCGATTTTCTGCTCATCAGTGAAAAGGTAATTGCCGTCGTCTATAGGCTGGGAGCCTATTCCCATTTCTGGAACATCTGATAATGGCTTACTTCTGCTGTAGACAAAAACGTCCGGAGCGTCTTTAAGATAAGCATTGATTCGGGCCACGGAAATCTGCTCTTCGTCAGAATCGGGCGTTGCGTGATAGAAGAGCGTCTTGGCCCCAACCTCGCGCGAGAAGCCCACGATGACGCAGAACACGTGTGCCTTGTCTGCTGCCTCGTTGTCCCAGCGGAAGGTGTTGTGCGCGAAGTCGATGTGGATACCCAGGTCGTGCAGGGGTTTCCAGAGGTTGGCGACCTGCTCGCCCTGACATATCGAGTTGGTAGAAACCAGGGCGCAGCGCGTGCGCTTTCCCTGCGTGAACCTCGCAGCCTTCATGTACCAGGCCCCGCAGTAGTCGATGTTGCCTGCGTTCTTCGCACCATCGAAGACCTCAAGGAGCTCTGCCTTCTGCTCCTTGGACTGGTTACGGGCCCCAAGGAAGGGCGGATTGCCCACGAGGTACGTGAGGTCATCGGGAAACACCTCGGACCAATCGGTCTTGAGGGCGTTGCCCTCATGAAGGTTGCTGAGGCTCCTGAGCGGCAGGAAGTCGAAGTCATAGTCGACGTATATCTCCTGCGTCTTTCGGAGCATCTGCTCCTCGGTGATCCAAAGGGCGGTCTTAGCGACCGAGACGGCGAAGTCGTTTATCTCGATGCCGTACAGCTGGTCCAGGGACACGCGGACAGGGCTGTCCTGCGCAATGACGAGGGACGTCTGCCCCGCGTTGCCGGTCTCCTCGCTGAGCTCGTCCTCGATGATTCGGTTCTCGATGGTGCGCAGTTGCCGGTACGCCTCGGTAAGGAAGTTGCCCGAGCCGCACGCGGGGTCGCCGATGGTGATGGAGGCAACCTTGTCGTGCAGCCTCGCCAGGGCCTGCTTGCGTTTCGCCGCCGTCCTCTCGCCCTCGGCCTCGTGCAGCTCATCCCACAGCTCGTCGAGGAAGAGCGGCCTGAGGCAGCGCTCGATGTTCTCCACGCTCGTGTAGTGCATGCCCCCGGCATGGCGGGTCTCGGGGTTCAGCGTTCCCTCGAACACGCCGCCGAAGATTACGCCCGAGATCTCGCGCCAGTCGAAGTCCTGGGACGCGTCGGTGATGGCCTCGAGGATCTCCGGGGTCATCTGCGGGACGATGATGGAGGAGTCGGCGAACAGACCGCCGTTCACGTACGGGAAGGCCGCGAGGTCCTCGTCCATGTACTCGTCCCGCTTATCCAGGGGCGTGTCGATCGCCTCGAACAGGTCCACCAGCTTGCGGCGGAGCTTGGCAGGGTCACCCTCGCAGTACCTACCGAACGCCTGGTGCGATTGCAGGAGGTCGGCGTCCTCGGCGTAGAGCAAGAAGATGATTCGGGTGATGAGCACGTTGAGCGAGCGCTGCTCCTCCTGCGCGCGCTCGTCCTTCTCCTCGATGTAGTGGTACTGCTTGGCGAGGGCATCGTAGAGCCTGGAGACGTAGGCCCCGGCCTCGATGGAGAGCTGCTGCTCCTTGTGCAGGCGGCTCGTCTCGTTGGAGGTCAGGAAGGACAAGAGATACAGACTGTCCTGGAGCTCTTCGAGGGAAAACTCTTGCACGGTGTCCTCGGGCCTCTCGTTGTCGAGGTCGTAGAGACGGAAGGTCTCGAAGTTGCATGTCATCACCCAGCGGGGGCGCTCGGAGTACGGCAGGTGCCGCGCGTACCACATGGCCTGCTGGAGCGGCGTCTCCATGCCGCCGTTCCTGGGTTCGGGCTTATCGAGGTCGATGCCCCACGACTTCTGCTCGCAGAGAAAGTTGTGGTCAGAGACGAACACGTCGATGCGACGGCCTCTCACCTTCCGCTCGAAGTCAACGAAGCTGTCTATGGTGTTGGACGGGATGCCCAGGACGTTGATGAGCAGGTCGACCCAGAACTTTTGCGTGTCCTGCTACTCGTTGTTGGAGCCCGCGGGGATGGCGGCAAGGCGCTTCTGCCACCGCTTGACGAACTCTTTTGCCTCTTTCTTGCTGGCAGGCATACCGGACCTCCTGCGTCGTTGTCACTTTCGGACAATTTTAAGGGGTAAAAGCCCTCTTCCAAGCGGAAGGGCGAGTTTTCGACGGTCCACGGTGTCGCAGGGTCCCAGGCGAAACCCGAAGACGCCGGGGGCTGTTGGAAACTCGCCCATCTCACAGCAACGTCATCCTAGGTTTTCAACGCTTTCCATGGCCGAAGGGCTTCTTATAAGCCCGTAGGCTGTGGGAAGGGTTGGAAACCGGACTTTGGGCATAGCCCTTCACAAAAAACTTTCTACCCAAATTCTACCCAACTGACGTTAACGATGCCCTTATATAAGAAAGCAGGTCAGACGATTTATACCGTCTGACCTGCATTTACTTCTGGTGCCCCCGGGCGGATTCGAACCGTCGACACCCGCTTTAGGAGAGCGGTGCTCTATCCCCTGAGCTACGGAGGCATGTTGTATTAGTGTAGCAGATTTGCGCCACTACCATGCAGCGCATAGCCGCTCTTCGAGATAGTCATCTGCGACGTTCTTTAATGACTAGTCGTTTAAGAACGTCCCCAATGACTAGTTGCCTTTGTGGAAGAGGTTTTTGATGACGGAGGGGATGCTCTTGGCGCCTTTAGCGGTCACGTCGATAAAATCGGGCGAACGAACGAGCTTGTCCTCGTCAATGTACTTACGCACCGCGCGTAGCGTTTCCTTGTCATTGCGCGTCGAAAACGTAAAGTGGCCGTTCTCTTTGGTAAAGATCGCAAAACGCGTGATCTTCTTGGTGCCGCGCAAAACCTCGGCGGCGATATAGTCGATCTCGTCCCACGGGATCTGAATAAAGTCCTCGGGATTGCGCTCGTTATAGTACTCAAACGCCTTATTGCCCACCATTACGTTACCGTGACTGGTAAGACCCATCAGGCAGGTTGCCGGCGTTGCTAGATCGACCGTGCTGTTCTGAGATTGCGCCATGCGCGCCTCGCCCTCCAAATAAAACAATCGGACCGCATCCAGTGTACCCACCGGGTGCGGTCCGTTTCAATGGCTTAAAAGCCCTTGCCTAGCAACTCTCGGTCTTAAGCCGAAGCGTGCTTACATGAAGCCGCAGACGCGACCGATGATGCCGACGGCGAAGAGAGCCAGGATGATGATGATCGGGCTGACCTTCTTCTTGAGGAGCTTGCAGACAAAAAGGGTCAGGCACACGGCAGCAAGGCCGGGGATGAGCTGATCGAGGTTAGCCTGAAGCGTGGTGACCTTCACCTGATCAAGGGCGTTAGCACCGATGGAGTTATACATCGTCAGTGCTTCCTTGACACCCTCAGAACCGGAGGGCAGGTTAGCCCAGTCGATAAAGGCGCCAGCAGACTGCGTGACCTTGGAGACGACCGGGGTGAAGGAGATGGACACCCAGCGCTCGACCAGGGCGCCGATGATGAACATACCCAGGATGGAAGCACCCTCGGTGACCTTGCCCATCAGACCGCCGGAGAGATCCTTGGCGATGGAAGAGCCGACCTTGTAGCCAAACTCCTGCGTGTACCACAGGAAGGCGTAACGAATGATGTTCCACGCGAAGAAGAACAGCAGCGGACCGGCGATGCTGCCGGACAGGGCCAGGGAAGCGCCCAGAGCGCCCAGAATCGGGCGAAGGGTGAACCAGAAGGCGGGGTCGCCGACGCCGGCGAGCGGGCCCATCATACCGACCTTGACGCCCTGGATGGCGACGTCGTCGATCGGAGCACCGTTGGCGCGCTCCTCCTCGAGGGCGAGGGTAACGCCAATGACGGGGGCGGAAACATAGGGGTGAGTGTTATAGAACTCCAGATGGCGCTTAAGCGCGGCAATCTGGTCGTCCTTGCTGGTGTAGAGCTTCTTGATCGCAGGGATCATCGAGTA
Organism: Collinsella sp. AM10-26; assembly: GCF_003472525.1. NCBI lineage: Bacteria > Bacillati > Actinomycetota > Coriobacteriia > Coriobacteriales > Coriobacteriaceae > Collinsella > Collinsella sp. AM10-26. The sequence continues at coordinate 10,855 of NZ_QRMC01000010.1, read as the reverse complement.
GCACCAGCCACCGTTCTGCATACGCTCGTAGTTCCACGAACCCTGAAGGAACTGATGACGGAAGCAAACCTTCTGACGATCGGACTTAGAAAGCTGAATCTTGTTCTCTGCCATATGTATCACTCCCTTCCTACTCGTAGTCATTCAGAATGTCGCCGAGCGGGTCGCCGGAGCCACCGCCCATGCCGCCACCCTGCTTGGCCAGGTCCTTAAGGCCAAGGTAGATGAGGGCGAGGGAGATGCCGATGAGGCCCAGGGCGATCAGCGTGAGCTGAGGGATGGCAGCCAGGACGAAGCCGAGGATGAAGAACGGCCAGGTCTCCTTGGTGGCCATCATGTTGATGACCATGGCGTAACCGACGGAAGCGACCATGCCGCCGCCGACAGCCATGCCGCCGGACAGCCAGTCGGGCATAGCGTTAAGCGCGTTGGTAACGGCCTCCGCCGGGATGATGCACAAAAGCACTGCCGGGATGGCGATACGAACACCCTGCATGAGGATGCCAGCGTACTGCCAACGCTCGATACCGGCGAAGTCGCCCTTCTCGGCGCAGGCGTCCATGCCGTGGACCATAGCGGTGGCAAGGGTACGGCAGATCATGGTCAGGAACAGGCCGGCGACGGACAGAGGCACGGCGACGGCGATGGCGGCGGTAACGGCCTTGCCGGAATCAGTAACACCACCGTTGAGGGCAAGTGTCATGATGATGGCAGATGCGACAGAAGCCAGGGCGGCGTCAGGTGCGACGGCGGCGCCGACGTTAGCCCAACCAAGGGCCATCATCTGAAGCGAACCGCCCAGGAGGATGCCCTCCTGAAGGTGACCGGTTACGAGACCGATAAGCGTGCACGCAACGAGCGGCTGATGGAACTGGAACTGATCCAGAACGCCTTCCATACCGGCAAGCAGCGCGATAATCGCGATTAGAACAATAGTAAGCGCGGACATGTATCGGACCCTCCTTTACTATGCTTGAGCGGCCAGTTCGGCCTTAGCTTTCTTCAACATGGCGTCGAGATCCTCGGAGGAATCCGAAGGAACCTTGCGGACCTCGAACTTGACGCCCTTGGCCTTGAGAGCCTCGATGGTCTTGACATCGTCATCGCCCATAGCGACAGCGTTGGTGACGACGACCTTGCCCTTGGAGTGAGCCATGGAACCGATGTTGACTTCCTTGATATCGACGCCGGCCTCGATGGCCTTGAGCAGATCCTGCGGGTTCTCAAAGAGCAGCATGGCCTTGGTGTCACCAAAGCGCGTGTCCTTGACGACCTCGGCCATCTTCTTAATGGGCACGACGTTGGCATGGACTCCCGGAGGGGCAGCCTGCTCGATCATGGTCTTTCGGAGCTCGTCGTGAGCAACGCCGTCGGAAACCACGATGATGCGGTTGGGGTTGATCTGCTTGGTCCACGTGGTGGCCACCTGACCATGAAGCAGACGGGTGTCGATACGGACGTGGGCGATCTTGATGTGCCCGTCGCCGATGACCGTTCCCGGAGGGATGGCGCCTGCAGGAGCAGCAGCGGCCGCAGCCGGCTTCTTCTCCTCGGGCTCCAGAGACTCGGGCTTGACGCGCACGCCGGCCTTAGCCTCAGTCACGAGATGTTTTGCGATCGCATGTGCAGTGTTCTTTGCGTCAAAGCGCTGCGAATATGCCTCGATGAGCATAGGCAGGTTGACACCGGTGACGATAGCCCAGGAATCGTGGCCCTCGATGAGCCCGCTGATCTGGTTGAAGGGCGTGCCGCCCCACAGATCGACGAGGAAGAGCACCTGCTCCTGGTCCTCTAAGGAAGCGATTGCCTCCTCGACCTTGGCGCGGAAGTCGTCGGGGCCCATGCTCGGCTCGAGCGAGACCACGGCTACAGACGGCTGATCGCCAAAGACCATCGAGCCCGTCTGCTTGATTCCAGCCGCCAAGTCACCATGGCTAGCAAGAACAATACTTACCATCACATAACCTCCTTTTTGTCTACGTAATTCCTACACGACAAAAAAGAGTATAGCTGCAAATACAGCAGAATTATATGAAAAACTGCAAAAGCTAGCATTATTTGTTTAAACGTCTTGTTTTGTTACAAGCTGATTACATTCCAGTATTTTGACTGATTTGCTGCTGAGGATTGATAGCTGATCTATTTACATGACCGAATTGAGCACGCTGTTCATTATTGCCGGTTTTAAACAGACATAAATGTGCTCGGGTTGAGGCCATTTCGTTTAAACAGATGGTGCTTGACTAATGGTAAGAAATATGCTTTAGCAAAGTAGTCGTTGGGGACGTTCTTTAATGACTAGTCGTTTAAGAACGTCCCCAACGACTAAGTTAGGCGATGTGAAGGGGGTTGGCGGCGTCGACGGCATCGGGGGCATCGGAGAGGCCGTCGGGGGCAGCGTCTGTTGGGTCCTCGTCGGGGGTCTCGATCTGCTTGATCATGACCTCCTGGCCCTGCAGCAGATAGGTCTCGCCGCTACCGCAATGGGGGCAGGTCTTGCCGTGCTCGACCGTCGCGTAGTCGCAGCCGCACGCGTCGCAATGCGTCACGGCCTCGACGGGCTCCACGATAAGCTCCGCGCCCTGCGCGATGGGCTTTTTATCTGCCGCCCAACGCCAAGCGTCAAGCAGCAGATCGGGAACGACGCCCGAGACCTCGCCCAGGAGCAGCGTCACGCTCGAAACGCGACTCACACCATTGGCGCGCGCCACATTCTCGACATCGCGAATGATGTGATAAACGATTCCCAATTCGTGCAAGGTAGAAACCTTTCAACAACGGTTGATGCAATGTCAACTAAACGTCAGTGAGCGACGCTCCGCGCCGCTCACTAACTTGTTAGTTTCTTTTACTTCTTCCCAAATTTAATCTTGATCGCGCGTTTCAAAGCGTACTTGCCGAGGCTGGGGAGCTTTTGCTCGTATTTGACCATCGTGGAGCACTCGGGGCGGTCGCGATCCAGATGGATGGCATCGAACGCGCACTTGGTGGTGCACAGACCACAGCCGATGCACTTATTGGGGTCGACGATCGAGGCACCGCAGCCCAGGCAGCGAGCGGTCTCGGCGCGCACCTGCTCCTCGGTAAAGGTCTCGACGTACTCGCTAAAGGGCGCAGCCTTCTCGCGCTCGCGGTCGACACGTGCCACCTCGCGGCTCGCGTTGTCATAGCTCTCAATCACAACATCGTCGCGGTCGAGCGCGGTGTAGCGGCGCTGGTTGCGGCCGATGGTGAGCGTGGAGCCCGGCTGCACAAAGCGATGGATGGACACAGCGGCCTCGTGACCGGCGGCGATGGCGTCGATGGCAAAGCTGGGGCCGGTGTAGACGTCGCCGCCCACAAAGATGTCGGGCTCAGCGGTCTGGTACGTCTGCGGATCGGCAAGAGCACCCTGGCCGCGGCCAAGCTCCACCTTGGAGCCAGCCAGCAGGTCGCCCCACACAATGGACTGGCCAATCGACATGACGACGCGGTCGGCATCGACGCGGCGCAGGTCGTTCTCGTCGTACTCGGGCGCAAAACGGCCCTCGTCGTCAAAGACGCGCGTGCAGCGCTTGAAGGTGATGCCGCACACACGACCCGTATCGTCCAGGTGAACCTCCTTGGGACCCCAGCCGCAGCTGATGTGAGCACCATCCTCGATGGCTTCGCGACGCTCCTCCTCGCTGGCGGGCATCTGAGCCTCGCTCTCCAGGCAGAACATCTCAACATGCTCGGATCCCAGACGGCAGGCGTTGCGCGCGACATCGATGGCCACGTTACCGCCGCCCACCACGATGGTGCGACCGAGTAGTGCGTCGATCTTGCCACTGTTGAGCTCGCGCAAAAAGTCGACGGCCACCGTCACATCCTCGGCGTCCTCGCCCGGAATACCGGCTAGGCGGCCGCCCTGGCAGCCGATGGCCACATAAAAGGCCTTAAAGCCTTGCTCGCGCAACTCGTCGAGCGTCACATCGCGACCGACCTCCACGCCATAGCGGAACTCGGCACCCATCAGGCGAATAACCTCGACCTCGGCCTCGATAACGTCCTTCTCCAGCTTAAAGCTGGGAATACCGTAGGTGAGCATGCCACCCGGGCGCTCGTTCTTCTCGAACACGACGGGCTTGTAGCCCTTCTCGGCCAGATAGAAGGCGCAGGACAGACCGGCCGGACCGGCACCGATGATGGCGATCTTCTGATCGAAGCCGCCGGCGCGCGTCGGCGTCACCACGGGCGGGACATAACGGGTCGCGGCATCCAAGTCGCGCTGGGCGATAAACTTCTTGACCTCGTCGATCGCCACGGCGGCATCCACGCGGCCACGGGTGCAGGCGTCCTCGCAGCGGCGGTTGCACACGCGGCCGCAGATTGCGGGCAGCGGGTTCTCGCGCTTGATGAGCGCCAGCGCCTCGTCATAGCGACCCTGCGCCGCAAGCTTCAGATAGCCCTGAACAGCGACATGCGCGGGGCAGGCCGTCTTGCAGGGCGCCGTGCCGGACTCATGCGTCTCGATGCGGTTGTCGTTGCGGTAGTTGGGCGACCACTTGGTGTGGTCCCACTTGGTGGCATCGGGCAGCTCCTGGCGCGGATACTCGGGCACCTGTCCGCCCGCCTTTTTGCTGCAGAGCTTCTGGCCGAGCTTGGCGGCCCCGGCCGGGCATACCTCGACGCAGCGACCGCAGGCCACGCACTTGTCTTTCTCGACCTTGGCGACATAGGCAGAGCGCGACAGGTTGGGCGTGTTGAACAGCTGCGAGGTGCGCAGGGCGTAGCACACGTTAACGTTGCAGTTGCAGATGGCGAAGATCTTGTTCTCGCCGTCGATGTTGGTGATCTGGTGCACAAAGCCGTTGTCCTCGGCCTGGCGCAGGATGTCGTAGACCTCCTCGCGCGTCACATAGTGGCCGCGGTCGGTCTCGACCACGTAGTCGGCCATATCGCCCACGGCAATGCACCAGTCGCGCGGATCGTCGGCGCAGCCCTCGCCCATCACGCGACGGCTCGCGCGGCAGCTGCAGGTGCTCGCGGCATACTTGCCGTCGTATTTATCGAGCCAGTGCTCGATATGCTCAATCGGCACCGAGGTGCTCGTGGCGTCGATGGCCTTCTCGACGGGAATCACGTGCATGCCGATGCCGGCGCCTCCGGGCGGCACCATCGGCGTAGCACGGGACAGCGGACCCTTGGACGCCTGCTCAAAGAACTTGGCATAGACCGGATGCTCCTCGAGCTGGCCCATGCGCATGTTGAGGAACTCGGCAGAACCCGGCACCAGCATGGGCAGCACCCACTGCTTGGCGCGCTCGGGATTTTCCCAGTTGTACTCGAGCAGACCCGTGTAGCTCATGTCGTCGAGCATCTTCTCGATATCGGCTTCGGGCATGCCGGTGAGCTTGACCATCTCGGGCAGCGTATAGGGACGGCGCATCTTCATCTTGCAGAGCACTTCGGCCTGCTCGTCGGTTGCGGCCTCGGCAAACGACCAGTACTCGTAGCCCAGCAGCTCGTCGCGGTGCAACAGGCGGTTGGTGCAGTGCTCGCACAGTTTGACGATAGCCTCGCGCGGATGCTCCGGCAGCGGCGGCACAAACTCCGCTCCGATATCGGGCTCGGTATAGCTAATCCCCGGTCCGTTGAGAATCATAGTCGTCCCTTCTCTTGCCACAGCCCGGCGAGACCGCGGCGCCCCTCTTTGTACGGGCTCGACATGCCCCCATGCCGTTCACCCGCTATTGTTGACATTGTGTCAAAAACAGTATTGACGAACCGTCAACAATAATCAAGACTGTTAGGCGAACGGTCGGGCCCAAACGGATGAAAGGCGGCAAACGTATGAGCGATAACACGGCAAACATCTCTGTCGCTGATGCCGTCCTCGCGTCCGACAGCACGGCAAAGCGCCTGACGGGTGACGAGCGCCGACGCGAGATTCTCGCCGCCGTGAGCGCCGTGAGCGCTGAGCTGGGCGTGTCCCATCTTTCGGTATCGGCCGTGACCAAGCGGGCTGGCTGCACGCGCTCACTGTTCTACCACTACTTTGCCGATATGGACGCCGCCGTCACCGCCGTTATGGACGAGGCAATCGACGGCTTTATCGCCGAGCTCGAACAGTGGAACGCCAGCCGCACGGTTGGCGACATCGAAGGCGCACTCGACACCGTCGCTCCGCTCTTTAAACGCCTGGTCGTGAGCGGCCACGAGTTGCCGAGCACCCTGACCTCCAGCAGCGGCGCGCTCTACGGCGGCTTTCTGCACAACGTGGTCCAGCGCGTGGCGCAATACATCTGCGACACCACCGTGGTGGATTTTGTCGCCCATCATGAGCTCCGCATTGACCATGTCTACGAGACGTTCTACACCCTCATCATGGGGTTGTTGATGTATATCCGCACGCACCCCGATGTGCCCGACGAGACGGTCAAGGAAATCATCGCCTCGACACTCCATATCGAGGGCTATACCGCCAAGTATCCGGAGCGCAAGCCCCAGAACTGACGACATTTGGCCAAACTGCCCGCGATCAGAAGAAGGGCCGCGGGCGTGTGAAAGGAGAGCAGCATGCTGTTCGATGTTTGGGGTAGCAATACCCTTATCCACTGGGCCGGCTGGGCCATGGTCTTTATTGGCCTCATCGTGCTCAACGAGGTCGGCCGCCGCACCAAGCTCGGCGCGGCCATCATCTTTGGCGTGGCTCCGCTGGCCATGACCATCTACTGCGTCGCCATCGCCATCGGCGTTTCGCAGGGTGCCGAGTGGGCGCTCACCAACCCCACTCATGTGTACCAGAACAGCTGGTTCCACTACGCCAAGGTGTACGCAGCGCTCGCCGGCTGCTGGGGCTTCATTGCCATTAAGTACCAGTGGGGCAAGATCGGCAAGGCGCACTGGTTCCGCGCATGGCCGTTTGTGATTGTCGCCATCAACATCATGATCGCCGTCGTGTCCGACTTTGAGAGCGCCTATCACTTCTTTGTCCTGGGCGAGTCCACCTGGGTCACCTCCGAAGGTGCCACGCAGCTTGCCGGCTGGAACAACGTGTTCAACGGCATCGCCGGCATCATCAACATCTTCTGCATGACCGGCTGGTGGAGCGTCTACGCCTCCGAAGACCAGACCGACATGCTGTGGCCCGACATGACCTGGGTCTACATCATCGCCTACGATATCTGGAACTTCTGCTACACCTACAACTGCCTGCCCACCCACTCCTGGTTCTGCGGCTTTGCGCTGCTGCTGGCGCCCACCGTCGCCGCCTTTATCTGGAACAAGGGTGGCTGGATTCAGAACCGCGCCTTTACGCTGGCTATTTGGTGCATGTTTGCCCAGGTGTTCCCCTACTTCCAGGAGGAGTCCATCTTTGTGACCCACTCCACGCTCGACGCAGGCGTCGCCACCGCGGTCTCGGTCGTCGCGCTGATCGCCAACATCGCCGCGATCATCTACATCGCCTACCGCGCCAAGAAGCTCGGCCGCAATCCCTACAAGCAGGATGTCTTTGAGGGCACCAGCGACTGGGAGAAGGCTACCGCCCGCCGCGCCAAGGTCGATTACGCGCACGCCGAGTAACGTGCCTGACGCAAACGCCGCTTGAATGTGAAGTCGCCTGGCCGACTCCGCGCAATGCAACGTATTGCATGCCCCCGGAAAGCGATTCGTCCGCTTTCCGGGGGCTTTTTGCTGCCGCGCGTGCATTCACGCACATATTCAAAACCTCTCGCACAGATAAAATCAGATTTCCAATTGCCTGGCAGCTCTATATGACCCTGTTTTTGGGTACATTGTTGTCCCGATATTGAGCTTGGGGGATATATGAAAGATGAGACGAGGGGCCAAGAGGACTCGGCCCAAGATGCAGAGGCATGTGCCGAGGCCCTGGAGAGCCTAGACCGAGTTTTGCTTGGCGAGATTGCGTTTGACGATTCGGGCGTTGACGTGCAGGATGAGCCGGAAGCCGAGGCGCAGTTCGATGATCAGGATGCAGACGATGTTGAGCCTGCCGAAGATGAGGCAGATCACGAAGACACCGAAAGCGAGGCCGGCAACCAGCCCGAATCCGACACGGGCGAGGAAACCGTCTTGCTCAACAGCTTGCCGGCCGAGGATTCGCTGACCCGTGAGCTTCCTGGCCTAGGTTCCGCACCAGCCGTGGACGAGACCATCGCCATGGGCGATATTCCCCTGCCGTCCGTTCCCTCGGCACGCGAAGCCGAGGTTCGTCATCGCAAGATGTCGCCCAAGCGCCGCAACCTAATGGTTGCCGGCGTTGTGGCCGTCGCGCTCGTCGCCGGCGGTGCAGGCTATGCTGCCTGGAACGGATATCAACAAGAGCAGGCTGCCGCTGTCGCCGCCAATGCCCACACGATGATGTCAGTGCAGATTGGCGTGCATGCCGCTGGCCTCGACTGTTCCACTGGCTCCAAGATTCCCGTACAGGTGAGTGGGCAGGATTCTGACGCCTCCTCCGTGAGCGAAACGCTCTATGTTGACGAGCACGGCCGCGGCATCAAACTGCTGCCCGGCGATTACACGCTCTCCATCGCTGCCTCCCCCATCGCGGCCGACGGCACCATCTATACCGTCCCGACCACCAAGACGCAGGTCACCGTTAAGAGCGATGGACAGGATTTAAGTGCCCAGGCTACCTTTAAGCTCAAGGTGCCTTCGGCCGACACGGTAACCGACGACCAGATCGATGCCGCCGCCAAATATGCCGAGGAGGGCGGTTGTAGCTCTGCCGCGGCCGCCAAGATACTTCAGCAGGCGGCAACCGCTCGCCGTGATGCCGCCGCCAACGCCGTGAGCGCAAGCGAGGCGCAGGCAGCCCGCGACGCCGATGCTCGGCATAAGGCAACGAACCTGTATCAGCTCGATATTCCCGTTGAGTGGTACGGCAAGGTCGAGACTTGGCAGAATGGCAGCACGCTATGCATCTATCTTGCCGGCGACAGCGATACGCCGATCGTGACGCTCGTCGCGGTGCGCGACGGCGAGAGCTTTACGCCCGATGAGGGCGATACGGTTTTGGGCACGGCAAACCTTGGTAACGGCTACACGGTCTACGCCAGCGGCCCCGTCTATCCGTATGTGGTGCCCCAGACCATCAACGGGCGGACGCAGAATCCCGTGTCGACCTACCCCATGGACACGGCCATTGAGCTTGTCGAGCTCACGACCGGCAACCGCTACACCTACAGCCAGATTAAGAACATGCTGGTCGGCAAAGACGGCAAGGCCGACGCTGCCACCAAGCTCGAGTGCGACTACCTCGCCCAGATTCTGCTGCCGAGCATCAAGGCCCAGGACTAGCCGGGCGCATCATGGTGCTCCCCAACCGTGATGAAGGGGCCAGGAGGTCCTGGCCCCACAGATCCGTAGATGATTAGGCAAGGAGCCACTTCCATGCGGGAACAACGTGTACCACACCGTGCTCGCATGGAATATCGGCCTGCTCATCCATGGTAACGATTGCCGACTCACCAAGATCGAACTGGGCCATCGAGGCATCAAGCGCGGCAATTTCGCGCTCGCGCGTTTTCTCACTTGCCATCTCCACGCTAACCTGGATCAGGCTATAAGCCCGCATGAGAAGTGCGTCCCCAGCCACAAAGTCCACCTCATGGCTTTTGCTCTTCTCTTTGATCAGCAGGCGGCAGACCGATCCGATCCTCACCGCGGGAGTCCTTCTTCTTAGCGCGTTGAACACTGCGGTCTCGAGCCTCTGGCCCTGGTCCAATGCCGATGCGGGAGAGAATGCTCCAAACATCGCGGGATCGACAGCGTAGACCTTAGACGCAGACCGCATGTTATTTGCCAGTGAACGCGTGAACTCCGGCACGGAGAACAGCAGGTAGGCATCCTCATAATACTCAAGTAAGTCGCTGAGCGAATTACGACTGACGGGTATCTGCCTGCTCTTGAACTCGTTGTACACTTTGTTCACCGACAGCTCTCGTCCCGAAGATGCCATACACCGCGTTAGGAACAGCGATGCCAGGCGAGGGTTCTTGACGTCGTAACGCTCAACGACGTCCATAGCGACCGTTCGCGAAGCATATTCCTGTAGCAGCTGAATCGCGTCTGCGGGCGTCTGCTCAAGCGTCGCGATGAATCCCCCTCGTTCAAGATATCCGATCAGATGATGTCGAAGCAGCGCTGCATCGCTTGGGGAAAAGGTCGCATCTGGCTCGAAAACGCTCCCCGTCTTATATCGAACGTATTCCGAAAAGCTCAACGGAAAAAGCTCTCGTATAAGAGAACGACCCCTGAACTCACTCTTAAGTTCTGAGGACAGCATCTTAGAAGAAGATCCCGTCACATAGACGGTCGCTTTCTCCGTATCGACTACACGCCGCAAAAACGCACCCCATTCGGGAATTTCCTGGATCTCGTCAAAGAAAATGTAAGCGCCCTCGGTTCGAGCAGCAGGATGCAGCGCATAGAACGTGTCGAGCACGTCCGCCAGCAGCGATGGCTCATACGGGCGCAAGCGCTCGTCCTCAAAATTAAAGTAAAGCATCCGGTCAAGCTCGACGCCCCGGCCCCGAAGCCGCAGCATCTCCTGATACAGGCGATACGTCTTTCCACAACGGCGGGCCCCCACAACCACATTTACGATGTTGTCGCGCTTTGGCTCCTGTGGGTTTCCCAGATCAAGGTCTCGCTCAAAGACCTGTGGAACCCCCTGCTGTTCAAAGTCCTTTATTTTCTGGGCGATCAAGTCGTTGAATGCCATGATTCTCCAATCTTGCTCTCTAGCTAATCAAAATTATACCGATTCTTGATTAGCTAGAGAGCAAGATTACGTGCAACTTGATTAATAGAAAAGGCTCTGTTAGACCAGGATTGACATTCCGCCCCGTCATCTTCTTGCGAT
>NZ_QRMC01000001.1:338168-357894 GCF_003472525.1 Collinsella sp. AM10-26 | reverse complement strand
AATCGCAAGAAGATGACGGGGCGGAATGTCAATCCTGGTCTAACAGAGCCTTATTAAATCCCCGTCCCAGAAAACTCATTGGGTGGGCGGAAAAGTAGTCAAAAAAGCCCCGTCCCAAATTAGCTGCCCTGCAGTTGACGGCATCTAAAAGAAACGGGCCCGCATCCCTTGGGGACACGGGCCCGTAAACAATACGTGGTAGGGGCGGTGGGACGTCTGCGTATTTGCTTCGCAAATACGCACCGGCTTCGGTCGCCTGCCGGCGCCCTCGCCGGCTCGCTACAAACGCTCCGCGTTTGCTTAACGCTTGCCCCCTCGCGGGTTCGAGCCCCACCGGCGTGCAAAAGAAACGGGCCCGCATCTCTGGGAGATACGGGCCCGTAAAAGCCAATGGTAGGGGCGGTGGGACTCGAACCCACAATCCTTGCGGCGAGAGATTTTAAGTCTCCTGCGTATGCCAATTCCGCCACGCCCCCGTGAGACTAGAAGTCTAGCACAAGCCGTCCGTTACGCGTTGACGGCCATCGAGTGTTGACCCGACTTCTCCAGGAACTCCTGGAACTTGGCCTCGTCGCCCTTGTTCTTGTACTGCAGGGCCAGCAGGTACTCCAGGCGGCAGCGCTTGACCGGGTCGTCGCCGACATCCTCGAGCATGCGCTCCAGTTCGGGAATGTCGTTGTGGCGCTTGAGGATCATCGTGTCGTACATCAGCTGACACTCGTGCGCGACTGCCTCGGCCTGACCGCCCTCAAAGCCCTTGATCTCGTGCAGCAACTCCTTGGACTTTTTGCGGTCCTCCTGGCCAACGTAGTAGTTAAAGGCCTTGATCACCAGGTCGACGCGCTGCATCTTGGGCAGGTTGAGCCCCAGCAGCAGGTCGAACATCTCGTTGGCGTGCTCGTGGTCCTCGCGCAGCAGATAGGAGTTCAGGCGCAGGTAGTCGCGGTTGTAGCGCGGGTACAGCATGCTGGTGAGCTTGCCGTCGAGCAAACGATCGAACTCGTCCCACTGTTTGGCGGCCATCAACTGCTGCAGGCGCTTAAACGTGGTGCGTTTTTTGATGCTAAAGAACACCGACACGGCGATACAGATAACAACGACGGCGGTCCAGAGTGTGCGGGAATCGGGCATATTAGGGTCCTTAGTCGCTCGTAAAACAAGCGGTATGACAACACGTACTAGATGTATTATACGCAGCGCGCAGGCAAACTGGTACAAAAGTGCATCGAGGCCGAGCACCATCGCTCGCTGCGGTACACTTACCTAAAGTAAACCATGAAGGGAGACATTACCTATGAAGAAGATCGTTTTGGCTTGCGGTGCTGGCGCTGCTACTTCCACGCTCGTTGCCCAGAAGGTCGCTACCATGCTCGACGCCAACGGTTATGCCGGCAAGTATGAGATCGTGCAGTGCGCCATCTCCGAGGCCAAGGACGCTTGCGACGAAGGCGCCGACCTGCTGATCGCCACCACCGTTGCCCCCGAGGGCCTCACCTGCCCGTACGTGAGCGGCGTGCCCTTCATGACCGGCATGAACCGCGTTGCTGCCGAGAAGGCCGTTCTCGACGTCATGGCTCAGTAGGCGCTGCCTGTATGAATGAGCAGAACGCCAATCCGGTCGAGCTCTTTGGCATGCGCGTCGCCCATGTGGGCATCAACGCCGCCGACCCGGCAGACGCCTTGGAGATCGCGGAGCTGTTCTCGACGATGATGGGCTTGCCCGTTATCGAGACCCCGGTTTCGTACTTTAACGATTCGCTGATCGAGGTCATGAAGCAGAACGGTCGTGGCACCAAGGGCCACATCGGCTTTGCCGTCAACGACATCGATGCGGCCGAGAAGTGGTTTGCCGAGCGCGGGCTCGAGGTTAACGAGGAGTCGCGCGCGCTGCTGCCCGACGGTTCTACCAAGCTCGTGTACTTTAAGCGCGAGTTCGCCGGCTTCGCCGTGCATCTGTGCCGCGAGTAGCGCACAAACTGCCATAACGAACAAAAAGGGATAGGGCCGCATGGCCTTATCCCTTTTTTACGCCGAGGGGCTTCCTACCGTGGCAGGCGAATCGTAAAGCGGCTGCCGACGCCTTCGACCGAGGTCACGCCAATAACGCCGCCATGGCTATCGACAATCCACTTGGCAATGGCAAGCCCCAGACCCGAGCCCTGCGCGCCGGCATCGCGTGCGTTGTCGGCACGGTAGAACCGTTCAAACGCGTGAGCTGCGGATTCCTGATTCATGCCGATACCCTCGTCCTCAACACTTATGTCGATCGCGCCCGTGCCCGTATCCTGCGCTACGCCAAAGGTGATGGACGTGCCCGCGTCCGAATACTTGGCGGCGTTTTGCACGATCACGCGCAGGGCCTGCTTCACGAGCGCCACGTCGACAGAAGCATCGCAGCGCGGGTCGCTGGCGAGCGCAGTGTCGTACGCCAGCCGATACGTGTGCTCGGCATCGATCATCTGCGATTCCTCGCACACCTCGCCGACCAGTGCGGCCATGTTGGTGTCCACGCGCCTCAGTACGGTGCGGCCGGCATCGCCGCGCGCCAAAAACAGCAGCTGCTCCACGAGCTCTTGCATGTGCTCGCTTTCGGCCTTGAGGGACGCGATGGATTCTGTCAGCACGTCCGGGTCGTCTTTGCCCCAGCGGTCGAGCATGTTCACGTAGCCCTGAATCACCGCGATGGGCGTGCGCAGCTCGTGGCTCGCATCGTTGACAAAGCGCATCTGCTGTAGCTTGGCCTCTTGCATCTGGCGCAGCAGGCGGTTGAGCGCGACCTCGATGCTCGCCAGGTCGGCGTCGCCGGTGGTGACGCTCGGCGAGTCGACACTCGCGCGTTCGATTGCCTGCTCCAGCGTTTCCATCTTGCCGCCGGAGAGCTGCATGCGGCCGAGCTCGTCCACGCGCAGGGCCAGGTCGTTGAGCGGTGCCATGGTGCGGCGCACGCGGCGAGCGCCGCTGAGCATGTTGAGCACGCTGATGACTTGCCCGCCCGCAACGACAAGATAGAGGGGCCACAGCGCGATGAGGTCCTGCGCGAGGGGGAAGGTCTTGGTGGTGCGCGCAAGCTCGACGGTATAGGTGAGCGTGGCCAGGTCCAAGCCGCGCGCGGGCGCGAACGACATGCCGTGAACGGTGGCGCCGGGGATCCAGCCTGCGGTAAACGCGCCGTCGGGCAGCGTCTGGTTGTAGCCATAGACCAGGATCGCCGCCGCAACAACCAGCAGCCACAGATCGAGCCAGACGTAGCTCATCAGGCGGCGCCACATGTAGCTCCAGTTGATGGCGCGGGCAATGGAGGTGACGCGCTTGGTCTCGGCGTTATGCGCGGCAGACATAGCCCACCCCGCGCACGGTCTGGATGATGCGGGCGCCGCCGGCGTCTTCAATCTTGGCGCGTAGGTGCGCGATGTGCACGTCGACGTTGTTGGTGTCGCCTACGTATTCGTAGCCCAGCGCCTCGTGCGCGATGCGCTCGCGCGTGAGCACGGTGCCGGCATGCGCCATAAGCAGGGCGAGGACGTCGAACTCTCGGGCCGTGAGTACGATGGTTGAACTACCAACGATGACTTCGCGGCGGTCGGGATCGAGCGCAACCGAGCCCACGGTGAGCGCGGCGGGGGAGGGCACGGCAGAGGTTTTGGCCGAGTCGCTAGCCGGGGACGTCGCGGCGGTACCGGCACCCGTAGCGCCCTCCCCGGTCCCAGCGCCGCCAACGCCCGAAGCCGCCCGCACGGCCTCCGAGCGCTTCAACGCCACGCGGATCCGTGCGAACAGCTCCTCAATCGCAAACGGCTTGGTCAGGTAATCGTCGGCGCCGGCGTCGAGCCCGGCTACCTTGTCCATCACGGCATCGCGCGCGGTGACCATGATCACCGGCACATCCTTGTGCTTGCGCACGCGCCGCAGCACCTCCATACCGTTGAGCTGTGGCAGCAGCACGTCGAGCAGAATCAGATCGTAGTCGCGCTCCAGCGCCAGGTCGACGGCGGTGCGGCCGTCGGCGGCGTGCTCCACCTGGTAGCCCTCGTGCTCCAGCTCGAGCGTCACAAAGCGGGCGATTTTCTCCTCGTCCTCTACGATCAGGATTCGTGCCATGCGTTCCCCCGTCTGCGATTACTTGTCGTCGTTCAGATTTTGCTTGATATCGTCTGCGGCATCGGCGGCGTGATTCATCAGGTTGTTGATGCTGCCGGGCACGTCGCCGTCGCTATCGATGCGGTAACGCATGCCAAAGAACAGACCGATCAGCATCAGCCATATCGTGGCGCCCCAGGCAAACAAGGCGACGATGGGAATCAGGATGGGGATGTTGAGGATGATCGCATCGCGGCGCGTGGCGATAAACTTGGTGTCCAGGCTCAGGCGGAAGAGCTTTTTGAGGTACTCCCACACGCTGTCCATCTTCTTGGAGAAGTCGGTCTTTTCGCTCGACTTCTCGTAGGCGGCCTGCGCGGCGACCATCTCGGCCGAGGGCTCATCTACCGGCTCGGACTCGGTGGCGGCGTGCGCCGACGTGGTCTGGGTCTTGCCTTGCGACTCGAGCCAAATGATGGCGTCCAAAACGTTGCCGTCGGCGGCATCGAGTGCTGCCTTGGCATCGGTGTAACTCACGTTGCACTTGGTGCGGATGGTTTCAACTTTTTCGAGGTCGTCCATGACCTGTCCTTTCGTTCGATGGGCGCGACGCCGGGCGATTTGCCCGGGCGCGAGCGTTGCGTTCGGCGGCCTGCGTCGCGCGGCGCCGCCCCGCCCTTGGTCGAACTCTATAGTGCAGGTTATAGATTAAGCGATTCTTGAGCCAAGATTAATGTTGGATGAGTTTTTGGGTGACGCGGAGGCGGCCTTTGAGGCAAGCGCAGGCCGAGCGGCTAGAGCCCAAGGGTAAATTTGTGTCCGCACGGCGAGATATACTTATTGTCAACGTTGAGGGCGCGTCAGGGCAAAACTGCCTGGCGCCCGCGAAATCAGAGGGGCCGCCGTGCCGCATGGCGCAAACGAGTGGGGTCCCGACGTAAACAGGGGGTCATACGTGCATATCTACGCTATGAGCGACATTCACGGGTGCTTGGACGCCTTTAAGGCATCGCTTTCCACCGTCGACCTCGATGCCGAGGATTCCAAGCTGGTTTTGCTTGGCGACTACTGCGACCGAGGCCCCGATTCACTCGGGGTCTTCGAGCTCGTCATGGACCTGCAAAAGCGCTACGGCGATCGCGTCGTGGCGCTGCGCGGCAACCACGAGGAGATGTTCCTCGAGTACATTGACGAGGTGAATGACCCCAATTTCACGCAGGCATGGATACTTGCCGACAGCAATCTGGCAACGGCCAAGAGCTTCTTAGACGCCGAGGCATTCAAGCACGTTAAGCACCTTTTGAGGCTCAGGGAGTTCGAGGAGGCCTACGCCTTTACGGTTGAGCGCATAAAGGCCGAGCACGCGGACATCATCGCGTGGGTTCGCAAGCTCCCTTACTTTTACGAGAGCCCCTTCGGCCAGGTCTTTGTGCACGCCGGCGTTGACGAGGAAGCCGGGGAGGATTGGAAGCTTGGCACGGCTGTCGAGTCGTTAACCATGATGTTGCCCGATTACGTGGGGCGCGAGTTCTATCTGGATGTTATCGCCGGGCATATCAACACCGAGGTTGTTTCGGGCATTGCGGGCTATCGCGGCATCTGGCATGACGGGGCCAGCCACTACTACATCGACGGGAACGTCATGAAGAACGGCGAGGTCGCCGTGTTGAGCTACGACTCGGAGACGGGGAAGTACAGCGGCCAAGGGCTGGAGTAGGTTGGTGGGCGATTAGTTCTCCTACGGCCTGCACAACGCTACCCTAAGCCATTCGTCCATCGCCGAAGAGGGCTGCCGTTGCCAATTTTTACCCTTTGATCTAAGTTGAAGTTCAATGGTGCCGGAGGCATAACGGCTGAATCGCAGTTCCAGGGCGTTCAAGTCACCTTTGTCCCAGTCTTTAATGTGCTGGTATAGGCAATGGCATTCGTGCCGCTCGTTGCTTAGGGCATGGGCGACGTCACGGAACGCAAGCAGGGAGATGAGCACATGCCACTGCTGATCTAAAACAGTCGTATTGTCCTTGAAAGGATTAAAGGCATCGATTTCTGCAACCGAATCTTTGTCGAAGTAAAAGCGGTAATGCCCTTGGCTGTCGGTGCGGTGTTTAAGCGCAAGGTAGAAAACAGCATCTTCCGGTGATGCTTTTATACCATTGTTTTTAAGCCATTCATTCCACCTGCCTTCTTTCAGGGCAGATTTCATCTCCATAAGCCTGTCTTCATTAAGGCAATTTAGGCTGCGTACGGTTTGACCAAGCACATTGGCCTGGTCATCTACTGTCCTATTGGAATCATTTTTGTAGGGATTGTTGCACCAACCAATAAAGTCTTTGACGCCTATCGGCTCGACAGAGGGCCTGTCGACACGGTTGAAAAAGTCCTGGATTTCGTTCAAATCGGCGAGCTTGGCTTCGCTCATAGCTGGATTCCTTTCTCATTAGGAAACATGTCTCATTATAGGCATGCCTGCGGTCGCAGCGGCTAGGGGTGCCAGTGCTAGTGAGGGTTCCAGAGAAGGAAGCGCCGCACCCTCGGGGCAGCAAAGAATCAAGGTCTAATACTTTTCCGGAGAAGTGAACGAGCTAAATCGGACCGCCGAAGCATCGACACTTTGAGTGTGTCGTTTCCTGCGGTTTCGGTGCTGAAATCCTGCGATTTTGCGGCCGAAAAATGCGGATGTTTCAGGGGTCCAAAAACAGCCGTTCACTTCTCGGGAAAAGTATTAGACCTCGATAGCGGGGGATGGGGTGCCGGTGCAAAACGGCGTCAAGGGTTGGTCGAGCAGGCGGTTTCTTTATTGATGTCCGCACGACATGTGACACTTACCCTGTCGCCCTGCTCTGCCACGGCGGCATGTACCTGAACAACGACCCTCTAAGGAGCTCGATAGTAATGAGTGACAACACCAAGCATCTCGCAAAGAAGTACGTCAAGGACGCGGGGCCGTGCCTCGTGCTGTGCCTTGCCGGCGCAGCGGTCGCGCTGCTGGCTGTTCTGGGGCCGTTCGACGTGCTCCGAAGTGCCGTCTCTCTACACATTTGCATGGCCCTTGCCGGCGCCATGATGACCGGCAGCGCGCTCGATCTGGTTTTTTGGGTGCTTGACCCGTTTGGATGGAAGAACGAGGGGTAAGCCCTAAGGGATGGAAGTGCTGGAACGGTTGGCTTAGTGATCGTGCAGAATGCGGGCTAGCGACTTACAGGGAAGTGGTGATCCGATGACGGTCTATGTGACGGGCGATATTCACGGCGGCCTCGACATGCAAAAGCTGCGCGACTGGGATCTTGGGGATAGTTTGACGAGCGACGACTATCTCATCATTGCGGGCGACTTTGGCTTTCCGTGGGATTTCTCTGCCGAGGAATGCGCCGACATCGCTTGGCTGGAGTCGCGCCCCTATACCGTGCTGTTCATCGACGGCAACCACGAGCGTTTCGATCACTGGGCGGAGCGACCCATGGAGTTGTGGCACGGTGGGCTGACGCAGCGCCTGTCGGATACCTCTCCCGTACGGCGCCTGACGCGCGGCGAGGTTTTTGAACTCGATGGCTCAACGATCTTTACCATGGGCGGTGCCACGAGTGTTGACAAGGAATACTGCATACCGTATTCCAGCTGGTGGCCTCAGGAGCTGCCGGACGAGCGCAACTTTGAGGAGGCACGGACAAAGCTCGGCAGCGTGGGCTGGAAGGTCGACTACGTAATCACCCACACTGCTCCACGCGCATGCTTTCGTCCACGTTCTATCCGGCGTCCGGCTGGAATTACCCCGCCGTTGATCGGCTTACGGCATTTTTCGATGAGCTGGAAGATCGCTTGGACTACAAGCGCTGGTATTACGGGCATTTCCATCGGGATGCCAACCCGGCCGAGCGCCATACCGTGCTCTACGACTGCATCGTTCGCCTGGGCGACGAACTCCAGCCCTGGGATGTTGCGTAGGGGTGGGAATAGCGAGAACTTCATACGATACCTTGGGTAGTTACCCTACATTTCAGTAGTAATCTTTATTTGTAGGGTAACTTAGGGCATGCTGGGAGCTGGAGGAGATGTCGCCCGACGATCTAAAGTTTCAGCGCCATTCGGTTGGTGCCCGGTAGGGTGGCGAAGCCAAAATGTTCATAGAATGCTGCCGCCTCATCATCTACTGGATCGACAACTAAAGCTCGCGCTCCTGCTAGGGCAGAAATTTTCAAGGCGTTCTCGATGGCATCTTTGAGCAGTGAAGCTCCAAGACCAAGCCCCTTGAACTTCTCATCGACCCCCATCATTCCAAGCAGCACTGTGGGGACTTGGGAGGGGGAGTTTCGCACGAACCATCCTCCATCAACATTTTCGCGAGCCACGGAGTGCGTGCACAACGTATAAAACCCAGCGACTGCGCCGTCGCAATACGATGCGTATATAACTGCTGATCCTCTTCTTCGCGCCGAGGCTGATCTGTTTTTAGCCCATCCGTCTACAAGAGTATTTCCGCAGTGGAAAGCCTCGATGCCTTGGCCAACGGGGAGTTGAACGGGCTTGGTAAATGTGCTCATTCCCAAACCGCTTTACGGTCAAGCAGCGCTTTTGCGGCTTGGGGCATGGGGGAATCGAGCATTTCGCAAAATGCATCGAAACCATCAGGAGAAAGATAGGTTGTTGATGCCTCGGCGATATCACGTGCGGAGCTCTCGTCAAGGTGGGCTGTGGCCCATTGGGTGAGAGTTTGCCCGCGCAAGGCCGCGGCGCGCTCGTAAGTAAGGCGTTGACGTTCGGTCAACCTTAGATCCATACGGCGTTGTTTCTCAATCGTTGGCATGGCAAAAACCTCCTTTGCACAATTGTACGGAATTATTCCGTACATAACAAGACGCAGAATTATGTCCTCGTTGAAGGGGGGCGAGGGGGCGGGGCGTATTTGACTACTCGACCGTTACAGTAATGTTCTCCCGGTGCGCTCGGATAACATCCCAGCTAAAGTGCTCGGCCAGCTGCTCGGCAGAGCGCGGTGTGGTGTCCGGCGCGATGCCCGTTTGCCCGGCGAGCCATCCCAGCAGTGCCTCGGGTATGCCAAAGCGGGCGCGTAGTTCGCCTAGGTCCAGATCGCGGTCGCGCTTGGAAAGGCGGCGACCGTCCGGCGACATGAGCAGCGGAATGTGCGCGTAGTGCGGCGTGGGAAGACCCAACAGATGCTGCAGGTAAATCTGGCGGGGCGTGGAGCCCAGCAGATCGCATCCGCGCACGACCTCGGTGACGCCCATGGCGGCGTCGTCGACCACTACGGCTAGCTGATAGGCAAATACGCCGTCGCTGCGGCGCACCAAAAAGTCGCCGCACTCGGTGGCGAGCGCCTCGCATTGGGCGCCGTACGTGCGGTCCACGAATTCAATCACGTCTTCCGCGAGGTCATCTACGGTGGGCACGCGCAGGCGTGTGGCCGGGGCGCGCAGAGCACTGCGGCGTGCAACTTCTTCGGCAGAAAGAGCGCGGCAGGCGCCGCGGTAGATGGGCGTGCCGTCGCTGGCGTGCGGCGCGCTTGCGGCGTGGAGCTCGGCGCGCGTGCAAAAGCAGGGATAGGTGAGGCCGGCGTCTTGCAGCTGGCGTAAAGCGGCTTCGTACAGGTCTAGGCGATCGTGCTGATAGTAGGGGCCTTCGTCCCACTCGAGCCCCAGCCAGGCCAAGTCGTCAATTAGCTGAGCGGCAAGCTCGGGGCGCTTGCAGCGATCGTCGAGGTCCTCGATGCGCAACACGATGCTGCCGCCCTGGCTGCGGGCCGAAAGCCACGCGCACAAGCAACTGAACACGTTGCCCAGGTGCATGCGGCCCGAGGGCGACGGGGCAAAGCGGCCCACGACGGGGGTGGGCACTGCCGTTGCCGGTGCGTCCGCGGCGGGGGTTGCTATGTTGCGTGCGATGATATCCATGCGGACGAGTATAGCGCGGGGCGCGGTGGGGGAGACGTTGCCGTGGCCTGCAAGTTGCCGAGGCCGCGCGTTGCGCGTGTCGAACCACCGGCTCGACAGCTCGATCGCCGCCCGCCAGCCCAACCTCTCAAACGACAGAAACCCCGGCAGCTCTTCGCAACTGCCGGGGTTTCCGCGGAAAAGGGGGACATGATCCTCGAGCGAACGGGAAAGGGGCAACCGTTTTCGCTCAACTGCTTTATGCCCCTCGGTTGGCGGCTCAATCAGCGCGTGCCGCGCCCACACAAAGCCGCTACACCTGTGACGGTGCTGTGAAGTGGTATCTATTGCTGGCGCGGGCCATGCCAAGGGTGTCCCTAATGACTAGTCATTTAAGAACGTCCCCAACGACTAACTGCCGGGGTGCGGGCGTGACTTTTGTCCCGTTTTGACACTCCGCTGACCTAGATGTTCGTCACATGAACCCGCAAACGTGGGACAATGACGCTACTGGTATCACAGACAAAGGATGTGCCTATGAACGCCCCCGTTGCCAAGACCTGCCGGCAGCGCCACCTGTTTGCGCGATTCGCTTCCGTCTGCGCACTCGTCGCGCTTGCGTTGTTGCTACTGCCTGCCGCCGCGCACGCCGACGGCTACTCCATGACCCAAACCTATATCGGTGCCACGGTTGAAGCCGATGGATCGCTGACCGTTGTCGAGGGACGCCAGTTTGATTTCGACGACGATATCAACGGCGTGTATTGGGATATCAATACGGGCACCAACCAGCAGGGCGGCACGGCGGGCGTCGATGTGCTGAGCGTCGAGGAAGACGATGCCGCGTTTAGCAGGGTCGACTATGCAAACAAAGGCGACAGCGGCGTCTATACGGTTGAGCAGTCCGACGGCAGCGTAAGGATCAAGGTTTTCAGCCCCCACGAGAGCGACGACAGCGCGATCTATTACGTGAGCTACACCATGACCGGTGCGGTTATGAACTGGGCCGATACCGCCGAGCTCTACTGGAAGTTCGTGGGTGACGGCTGGTCTGCGAATTCCGACGACGTCGAGATGGAAGTTTACTTCGCGGACGGTGCCATCGGAACGCCAGCGAGCAAGGGCGACAACTTCCGTGCGTGGGGCCACGGCCCACTGACGGGCGACGTATCGATCGATGCGGACGAACCCATGGTCACCTACGCCATTCCGTGCGTGCACGAGGGCGAATTTGCCGAGGCGCGCATCGCCTTCCCCAGCGACTGGGTGCCAGGACTTTCCGCCTCGAGCGAGGAGCGCATGCCGACAATCCTGAGCGAGGAGAAGACATGGGCCGAGGAGGCCAACGCCCGCCGCGCCCGCGCCCGCATGATCGCAAATACGCTTGCCGCGGTAAGTGTTGTCGCGGCGGTGACCTTTACCGGCGTAATCGTCGTGCTCAAGCTGCGCCGTCGCAAGCCAAAGCCGCTTTTCCAAGATGAATACTTCCGCGACGTGCCCTCGGCCGACCATCCCGCGGTGCTTGCAGCTCTTATGAGCTGGAACGACGTGCCCGATCAGGCATATATCGCCACGCTGATGAAGCTGACCGACGACCGCGTGATCAAGCTAGAAGAAGCGACCGAGACCAAGAAGAAGGGTCTGCTCCGTCGCGAAAAAGAGGAGCGGACGTATCGCATCACAGTGACCGACGAGGCCTGGAAGGCTGCCAAGAAGGACGGCATCGATCGCGACGTGCTCAAGGTCTTCTTCGCTGGCGTTAAGCCCGATAAAGACGGCGTCCGTTCGCGCACGTTTAGCGAGCTGGAGGAGTATGCCAGCGAGCGTACTGAATCTGTTGGCGACAAGCTCGAGGACTATCAGAGCACGGTTAAGGGCAAGCTGGAGGAGCGCGAGTTTATCGCATCGGATGGCACTATCGCGATGGTGGCCGGCCTGGTTCTCGGCATCATCATTGTCTTTGGCATTTTGGGTTCTCTGTTCTATACCGACTTTGCGGACGCCAACGTCGGTGCCGCTATGATCTCGATCCCCGTCACGATTGTAGGTTTTGTCCTGAGCTGCACCTTCCGCCGTTACACGCCGGAGGGCGCCGAGGTGGCGGCTCGCTGCAAGGCGCTCAAGCATTGGCTCGAGGACTTTACGCGCCTGAAGGAGGCCATCCCCAGCGACCTGATCTTGTGGAACAAACTGCTGGTGATGGGCGTGGCGCTGGGCGTTTCGAAAGAAGTGCTGCGACAGCTGGCCGAGGCAGTGCCTGCGGACCTGCGCAATAGCGACGATTTCTACGACAACTACCCCTGCTACTGGTGGTATTACCATCACTACGGCAACGAGTCTCCGCTCGATTCGTTCAACGATGTGTATCACGAGACCATCCGCGAGCTGGCTTCGAGTTCCGACAGCTCGAGCGGCGGCGGAGGCGGTGGCTTCTCGGGCGGCGGAGGCGGCGGTGCCGGCGGAGGCGGCGGCGGAACGTTCTAGCGGTCCTAAATTACGGGATGGGCTTTTCTCGACAGCCGTCGGGGGAAGCCCGTCCCTTTCTTATGTGCCGAGATGGGACGTTCTTGAATGACTAGGTGTGGCTGCCGGGTTTAGGCGGTTAGGTCCAGCTCGTAGAGGAAGCTTTCGCGCGGCATGTCGTGGCGGCGCTCTTCGCGGTTGGCGCGGTGCGTTGCCGTGCGCTTAAAGCCGTGCAGCTCGTAGAACTTCCACGAGCAGTTGGAGTCGGTGTACAGGTGCGCCCTCGTCGCTCCGCGCGAGGACAGGTGCGAGACCGCAGCATCGAGCAACACCGAGCCGACGCCCAAGCCATGGACATCGCGATCCACGGCAAGCAGCGTGACCTCGTTGTCGTGTGGCAGGGGGCTGCTTTCGAGCAGACGGTTGTTGGTGCGGATGGTTGCGCGCACAAACGAGAGATACTCGGCGCAGGCATCGGGCTCCAGCTCGCGCATCTGCGATAGCAGCGCGCGCTCGGTATCCATCCAATGTTCCTTGACGGTGGCGCCGGAGCTTTGCCCCGCACGCGCGAGCGCGATGCCGCGCGCCTGACCGTCGATGACGGCAACCTGCGAAAACGTCGACGACGAAAGGCAATAGGCGAGGTCGCACGCGGCCTCGAGGCGGTTGTACTCATCGTTATCCGAATTGTTATGCCAAAGCTGCTGCAGAATCAGCGCGATGGCGTCGAAGTCTTCGGTGTCAAACGGTCGGTAGAGAACCCGCGAGACCATGGTGCCTCTTTCTTTTGCGGATGCATATCGAGCACAGTTCTACCACGCCATTGGCATCTAATTATGGTGCCCCTGTGTTCCATGAACTCACCGTGCCCGGCGCTGCGCCCACATCCTCCACTCGCAAGCTTTTTCTGCACATGCGACCGTTGCGGGGTGCATCGACGCGCTCGATGCGCTACATTAAATCAGTATTTTCAATGCCGCTGCGCGAGCGCTGCAGATCGACGTATCACCGACTCACAGAGCACGGCGGCGTACCAGACAGGAGGACTGCATGGGATCTGATGTGAAGATCGCACGCGCGTTGATCTCGGTTACCGATAAGACGGGCGTCGTCGATTTCGCACGGACGCTGGTCGATGACTTTGGCGTCGAGATCATCTCTACGGGCGGTACGGCTCGTGCTATCGAGGATGCGGGCGTTCCCGTAACCCCCATCGAGGAGTTCACGGGTTATCCCGAGATGATGGACGGCCGCGTTAAGACCCTGCACCCCAAGGTTCACGGCGCGTTGCTGGCCCGCCGCGATTCCGAGCAGCACATGCAGGAGGCAGCTCAGCACGGCATTAAGCTGATCGACCTGGTCGTCGTCAACCTGTACGAGTTCGAGAAGACCGTCGCCAACCCCGAGGTCACCTTTGCGGACGCCATCGAGCACATCGACATCGGCGGTCCCTCCATGCTGCGCTCCGCCGCCAAGAACGCCGCGAGCGTTACCGTCATCTCCGATCCGGCCGACTACGACGCCGTCCTGGCCGAGATGCGCGAGACCGGCGGTTGCACCACGCTTTCCACCCGTCGTCGTCTGCAGGTGAAGGTCTACCAGACCACCGCCGCCTACGACACGGCTATCTCTCGTTGGCTTGCCGCCCAGGCAGGCGACGTGGCGGACACTTCTGCCAGGCTCGAGGTTTCGCTCGAGAAGGTCGACGACCTGCGCTATGGCGAGAACCCGCAGCAAAAGGCCACGGTCTATCGCTTTGCCGAGGGCTGCGAGAACACCGCGAGCTCGCAGTTCCCGCTCGTTGGCTCCGAGCAGATTCAGGGCAAGCCGCTCAGCTACAACAACTATCTGGACGCCGACGCCGCTTGGAACCTGGTCCGCGAGTTCGACGAGCCTGCCTGTGTGATCCTCAAGCACCAGAACCCCTGCGGTTCCGCCGTTGCCGAGGACATCACGGCTGCCTACGACCGCGCTTTTGCCTGCGATCCCAAGAGCGCCTTTGGCGGCATCATCGCTTGCAACCGCGAGGTTCCCTTTGAGTTGGTTGAGCACTTTGCCGATCAGAACAAGCAGTTCGTTGAGGTCATCATCGCCCCGAGTTACACCGCCGAGGCGCTCGAGCGCATGGCCAAGCGCCCCAACCTGCGCGTGCTGGCTACCGGCGGCGTGGACCACGGCGCCAAGGTGGAGCTGCGCTCCATCGACGGCGGCATGCTGGTGCAGGAGGTCGACCACGTGACCGAGGACCCCGCGACCTTTACGTTCCCCACCGACCGCAAGCCCACCGACGCCGAGATGGCCGAGCTCGAGTTTGCCTGGAAGGTCTGCAAGGGCGTTAAGTCCAACGCCATTCTGGTCTCCAAGGGCAAGGCCGGCATTGGCATGGGCCCGGGTCAGCCCAACCGCGTTGACTCCGCGCTGCTTGCCTGCGAGCGCGCCGAGGACTTCTGCGAGCGCGAGGGCGTGGAGAAGGGCGGCTTTGCCTGCGCAAGCGATGCGTTCTTCCCGTTCCGCGACAACGTCGACGTGCTTGCCGCTCACGGCGTGACCTGCATCATCCAGCCCGGCGGCTCCAAGCGCGACGACGAGAGTATCCAGGCCTGCAACGAGCATGGCATTGCGATGGTGTTCACAGGGGCCAGGCATTTTAGGCACTAGGGCTTTCCCAAGCACCCGACCTTGCCCCTCAAACCGTCGCTTGCGTACATTTAGTACGCGGCGCTCCTCTTTCGGGGCAATCTCGGGCACTTGGAAAACCCTTAATGGGATGCTGTTCTATCCCATTAAGCTGATCGGTCGCTTGGCCATATCGTCAAAATAATCTCTGCAAAAGACGGCCGCTCCGTTTGGAGGGCCGTCTTTTTGGTATAAGAGGACGGAATGACTAACACGAAAGGGATGACCATGCCCCAGATTGATGATGCCGAGCTGTTTGGCAATGCCGAGGACCAGCGCGCGTACGAGGACTTTTGCGCCAATCAGGAGGCGGTTGAGAAGTTTACGCTCGACGAGCCCGCGCTCGTGTGCCGTTGGCGCATGTCCAACAAAAAGGTACCCATGCTCAACCGTCACATCCGTGCGCTGTCCGAGCGCTTGGTGCAGGGCGAGCCGCTTACCCATAACATGCTCAGCTGGGCCAAGCAGCACGTTGAGTGGTCGCTTGCCGAGGGCGATTACACCGCGCACGACGGCGTGCTCATGCTAGTGATCGACGTCAACGGCAATGCCGCCATGACGGTGGGCGAGTACGAGCCGCTGGCCGATACTTCGGCCAAGGCGCTGCGTGCCCGCTCTGCCGAGGCCCGCTCCGAGGCCGACGAAACCGGCGTGGCGCCCGAGTTGCTCGCTTCCGTCAACGACGGAGAGCTGGCCTTTGTGGCGCCGGCGGACGAGTGCCTGTGCGGTACGGCGACGCTCATCGAGCAGCTGGCCCAGACCAAGGGCATCTCGGTCACGCGCGTAGACATTCCCGCGCAGCTCAAGGGTGCTTTGTTTCTGGTGAGCGACGAGCACGGCGTGGTTCCCGCTGCCGATGCCGACGCTGCCGAGGCGGACGCTGCTATGGTCACCTTCTTCGCCGCCGGTTACGAAAAGCTCCGCGCCCGCCGCTAAATGATTTTTCTGGCGCGGGGATTTTATAATCATTTGATCCCCGCACCCGTTGCGAGCGAGGGCGAGTCGAACCTTTCGTTCGCGAACAGTTCTGTCACCTTGTTGCCGCGCGAGGCGCGTGCCGGCGACTTCGCGGCAATAATGGCTGTAAGACAACTAAGAGGGGAGCGTAATCCATGGCGCTGATCTATATCGTTGAGGACGACGAGCCCATTCGTCGCGAGCTCGCCGACATCCTTGCCCGTGCTGGTTTTGAGGTCGAGTCCTGCGAATCGTTTGAGCACGTCTCGCGCGATATTCTCGCTGCCGCGCCCGACCTGGTGCTGCTCGACCTCACGCTTCCTGTCAAAGACGGCCAGCACATCTGCCACGAAGTCCGCCGCGAATCCGAGGTCCCCATCATCGTCCTTACGTCGCGCACGACCGAAATCGACGAGGTCATGGCCATGACACTCGGCGCGGACGACTTTATTTCCAAGCCCTATAGCGCGCGCGTGCTCGTGGCGCGTATCAACGCGCTGCTGCGCCGCACCACGTCGGCAGGCGAGCGCAGCACCATGGTCCACAAGGGGTTGGAGCTCGACCTTGCCCGCTCCACGGTCACCAATACGGCAACCGGTGACAGTACCGAGCTCACCAAAAACGAACTGCGCATTCTCTCGCTGCTCTTGGGTCGCGTGGGCAAGATTGTCTCGCGCTCGGCCATCATGCAGGACCTGTGGGATTCCGATGCCTTTGTGGACGACAACACGCTCACCGTCAATATCAATCGCTTGCGTGCGACGCTCGACAAGATCGGCGTCAAGGGGTACCTCACCACGCACCGCGGCCAAGGCTATTCGGTTTAGGGTCCGGCCATGTCGTTTGGCAAGTTCTTTAAAGACGCGTTGCTGCCCGTTGCCGTGTGGACGTGCGGCGTGCTACTGAGCTGCTTTGTGCTGACGGTGGCCGGCGCCCCCGCATCCATCGTGATCGTGGCGGTTGGCGTGTCCTTTATCTTTGGCGTACTGGGTATCGTGATCGAATATGCGCGCCGTCGCCGCTTTCTGCACCAGCTGGAGCGTGCGGCCGAGGAGCTGGAGAGCCCCGCGTGGGTGCAGGAGATGGTGCAATGCCCAACCTATGCCGAGGGCGAGCTCGAGTACGAGGTTCTGCGCCGGGTGGGCAAAGCCGCTTGCGATGAGGTTGCCGAAGGCCGGCGTCAGACCGATGACTATCACGACTATATCGAGAGCTGGGTCCACGAGGCCAAGCTGCCCCTGGCGGCAGCCCATCTGATTTTGGAAAACTTGGACGGCAGCGAAGACGACCTGTCGCGCGTGGATGACCTGGGCCGCGAGCTGGATCGCGTGGAACGCTATATCGACCAGGCGCTGTACTATGCGCGCTCGGAAGTCGTGGAGCGCGATTACCTGATTCGCCGCTGGGATCTTAAGACCTTGGTGGCGGGTGCGATTAAGGCCAACGCGCGCGAGCTCATTGCGGCGCACGTGGCTCCGGTGTGCGAGAACCTCGATTTCGAGGTCTTTACCGACGAGAAGTGGCTCGAGTTTATCCTGGGCCAGCTCATTCAGAACAGCATTAAATATGCGTGCGAGGACGGCGCGAAGATCGTGTTTTCGGGCGCGTTGCTGGACGAGGGCTTGGCAAGCGAGCGCATTGAGCTTGCCGTCGCCGATAACGGCTGCGGCGTGTGTGCGGCAGACCTGCCACGCGTGTTCGAGAAGGGCTTTACCGGCGACAATGGCCGCACCACCAAGCGTGCAACGGGCATCGGCCTCTACCTGGTGGCGCGCCTGTGCTCCAAGATGGGCATCGACGTCACCGCAGCGTCCGACCCCGGCGAAGGTTTTGTCGTAACGTTTGCCTTCTCGACGAACAAGTTCCAATACTTTGAGTAGCCGGCCCGTATGGCGCGGCCGATCGGAATCTTCCCGTCTGGGAACAAACCGGGGGCTTTTAACAACTATATTCCTGAACGGGAACATTGCTAATGAAGTCGATACTATATTCTCGTACATGAACATAGCTTAGTAGTTTTATACTGTGTTCACGAATAGGAATATAGCTAGGAGCATCATGAGAACAGTGACAACGATTAAAAAGCTGGATGGGCGCATCAAGCTCAAGCCGTCAGAAGCTGCTTTCTCGGAGCGCATGGTTTTCGATCCGGCCGAGATGGGGAAGGCCCTCAGGCTCAGAAGGCGTGAGCTTGGCTTAACTCAACGTGACGTCGCGACTATGACGGGTCGCAGCCTTCGTGTGATCGGTGATATCGAGCGGGGGCGGACAACGGTCGAAATTGGCGTCATTTTCGACTACGCCTCCATCGTGGATATCGATTTTATTCTGAAGGTGAGGGGAAAATAATGGATGGCGCACTGTTCGTTCATCGTGAGTTTAATGGTTCCTACCAGCTGGTTGGCGTATTAGAGGAAAACGCCGGGCTTCCGATATTCGCCTATGACCCCAAGTATCTCGAGAGTGCTGATGCGGCCCCGATTTCGGCCTCGCTGCCTTTGTCGGCCGAGGCGTTCAGCCCGGACGTAACGGGCTCCTTTTTCTCTGGCATCATTCCAGAGGGGCAGCTTAATAGGGACCTCGAGAAAAGGGCGCGAGCGGAACGCGGAGATTACTTTAAGGTGCTCGATTTGGTCCGCGATGAACCCGTCGGCGCTCTTGTTTTGACGCGAGAGCCTTCGGCCGAGGGTCTCGAAATGGGCTATGAAGAGATAGATGGGGAGCGGCTAAGCAGGCTGGCATACGCACCGGCGGAGGTTGCTTTTGACTTAGCGCTAGAGAGTCGAATCTCCCTTGCGGGTGCTCAGGCGAAGGTTGGCCTTTACCATACGGGCGATGACCCGTGCGGCGGATGGTACCTGCCTCATGGAGCGGCTCCATCTACGCACATCCTCAAGGCGGGGTCGAAAACGTTTCCGGGCGAGACGGTGTGTGAAGCAATGTGCGTTAGAGCCGCATCTCTGATGGACCTATCGGCCGAAGAATGCTTTCTAATCCGGGTTGAGGACGCCGAGCCGATTATCGCTGTGAAGCGATTTGATCGAGTAACGTCGGATGACGGACGCTCGGTTGATGGATTGCCAATTCCATATCGTTTGCACCAGGAAGATGTTTGTCAGGCCAAGGGTATCTCGCGTGAGCTTAAATATGAGCCGACGGGCGTCAATTATCTGGGACTTATCGTCGATGCGGTGCGAAGGGTGTCGACTAATCAAATGGAGGATAGGTTCCTTATCGGCTATAACCAGCTGTTCGATTATGCCGTAGGTAACTGCGATAACCATCTTAAGAACTGGTCGCTCGTGTGGGACGAAAGTTGGAAACAAGTGAGGTTGGCGCCGCTCTATGACGTGCTGTGCACAACGGTTTACCCCAGCCTTGTTCGCGAGATGGGCGTCTCGTTTGGTGGGAGCCGGAAGATCGACGATGTAACGCGCGGATCGGTGATGAACCAAATGATCGAGGCGGGTTTGCCCGCGGGAATCGTTGCCGGGATGATAGCCGACACCTGCAATGAGGTTCCAGACGCGCTAAGAGACGCGGCGCGCGGTCTCAAAGAAGAGGGTTTTCCCGAGGCGGAGGTAATGTTCGAGAAGATCATTCCAGAAGTGCAAGCTCGTCTAAGCAGGATCGCCTTATAACAAAAACGTGCCGCCCCAAACGGGGCG